>DATCVL010000412.1:0-10569 GCA_036566865.1 Microlunatus sp. | reverse complement strand
GCGGGTGCTCGTTTTCCATCCGGAGTCGACTTTCGGGCCGGGGTTCCGATGGGCGGGTGCTCGTTTTCCACCCGGAGTCGAGTTCTGTGCGCGGGTTCTCGTGCTGGGCTGTTCGTTTTCCACCCGGGGTCGAGTTCTGTGCCGCGTCGCTCGTGGGCGGCTGTTCGTTTTCCATCCGGAGTCGACTTTCGCCCCGTGACTCCGGCAGGCGGGTGCTCGTTTTCCATCCGGAGTCGAGATTTGTCCCTCGGAGGTTCCGGCGGAGAGCTGCTCGATTTCCAGCCGGAAGTGGAATTCGCACCACTGGTTGCCGGAAGACCGTGGACAGCACGACGGGCCCGGGAAGAAACAGCCCGGGCCCGTCGGAGTCGCGAGGTCGGTGTCGGCCGATTGATCGGTCGGCCGGGTCGGTCTCAGCTGCGGAGTCAGTCCTCGCTGGGTGCCGTCGTCAGATTGGTCTTGATCAGGTCCATCACGGTCGAGTCCTGCAGGGTGGTGACGTCGCCGAGTTCCCGGTTCTCGGCAATGTCACGCAACAGCCGCCGCATGATCTTGCCGGACCGGGTCTTCGGTAGTTCCTCCACGATCATGATCTGCCGGGGCCGGGCGATCGGGCCGATCTCGTTCGACACGTCCGGTGATCAAGATCAGGATGCTGCTTGCCCCGACTGTGCTCGCCGAATGGCCTGCTCGAGATCCTTGCGGCTCATCTTCGAACGGCCACCGATGTCGAGCGACTGAGCCAGGTCGTACAGCTCGGACTTGGAGAGATCGGCCAGCTTCTGCTCCGACCGGCCGGCGGAGCGATCGGCGGACCTGCCGGCTCCGCGGGCCCGTTCCACCGAGGCCTTCAGGGCCGCGGTCAGATCGACCACCTCCGCCTCGGGTTCCTCCTCGCCGGACTCGAACGTCTCGTCCTTGCTCTTCGCCTTGACCAGCTCGTTCACCCGTTCGGTGTAGCGGTCGCGATACTTCTCCGGCTCCCAGTCCGTGGTCATCGACTCGATCAGGTCGGCCGCCATGTTGAGATCACGCTTGGTCAGCGACGTCGGATCCGGTGGATTGTCGATCACCGAATCGATCGGCCGCACCTCGTCGGCGAAGTACATCGTCTCCAGCATCAACACGCCCTGGTAGGGCCGGATCACCGCCAGATGTTCCTTGTTGCGCAGCACGAACGAGGCGACGCCGGCCCGACCGGCCCGCTCGATCGCCGAGGCCAGCAGGGCGTACGGTTTGCGCGCTCCGTCGTCGCGCGGGGCCAGGAAGTAGCTCTTCTGGTAATGCACCGGGTCGATCGCAGCCAGGTCGACGAAGTCGCTGATCTCGATCGCCTTCGTCCGCTTCGGCTCGACCTCCTCCAACTCCTGATCGGACAGCGTCACGTAGTCTCCGTCGGAGACCTCGGCGCCCTTGACGATGTCGGAGTAGTCCACCTCCTTGCCGGTCTCGGCATTGACCCGGCGATAGCGGATCCGTGCCGTGGTGCCCTTTTCGAACTGGTGGAAACGGACCTCGTGCTCCTGGGTCGCCGGATACATCCCGATCGGGATGCTGACCAGGCCGAAGGACAGACTGCCGGTCCAGATCGCGCGTGCCATGTGATCACCGTCCTCGTCGATTCCCCTCAGACAGCATGTCATCAGGCTCGGTACCCAGCTGGGTGTCGCCGACGCTGGTCGCTTCAGCAGGCAGCGAATCGTCCAGGTACGTCATCGGTTCCGACATGGCTCGGGCCGACTGTGCCAGGGTTGGATGGGAAATGCCTTCGAGAAGTTCATGATCATCCCCACTGGTCCGACACGAAGAGGGAGTCGACGATGACCACCGCGGAAAGCGCGACCACCAATCCGACGATCGAACTGACCGACTCGACGCCGCTGCTCGGCGAACCGCAGGCGCTGCTGGATCGCGCCGCCGAGGACGGCTACCTCTTCTTCCGCGGGCTGCTGGCCCGGGACCGGGTGCTCGGCCTGCGGGCCGAGATGATGGACGTGGTACGCCGCCATGGCTGGCTGGTCGACGGCACCGATCCGATGGACGGTGTCGCCGACGTCGAGGCCTTCGACCGGGTGCCGCCGGTTGACGCGGCCTTCTGCGGCACCGGGGTCCCGCTGGCGGCGTACCAGGACATCTACAAGATCGAAGAGTTCCACGCGATCGGGCACGATCCGGCGATGATCTCTTTGTACACAGGGCTTCTGGGGATGGCGCCGTTGCGTCAGCCGCTGTCGATCGCCCGGGTGATGGTCCCCGGGAGCTCGTTCATCCCGACCCCGCCACATCAGGACTTCATCCACATCCAGGGCACCAAGAATGTCTGGACCGCGTGGTTCCCGCTGGGTGACTGCCCTCGTGAGCTCGGGGGTCTGGCGGTGCTGGTGGGATCGCAGAAGGACGGCCTGCTGACCTACCACGCGGCCAAGGGCGCGGGCGAGTTGGAGGCCTACATCTGCGATTCCGGGCTGCCCTGGGGAACCACCGACTACCAGGCCGGTGATGTGCTCACCTTCAACAGCCTGACCGTTCATCGCGGGACTCCGAACCGGATGGGGAACCTGGTCCGGCTGTCGCTGGATCTGCGGTATCAGCGACCGGATCAGGAGATCACCCGCGGCTCGCTCACCCCGCACTGCGGCATCCTCGACTGGGACGAGGTCTATCAAGGCTGGAGCGATCCGAGCCTGCAGTACTACTGGCGCGACCAGCAGTTGAAGATCGTCGAGCACGACGAGGATCTGCGCTGGCAGAAGCACAAGATCTGCTGACCCGGCTGGATCAATCCGGGGTGTGGAAGTTTCTGCGGTAGCTGGTCGGGCTGACCGAATGGACGGCCCGGAACTGTCGGGAGAAGTAGAACGCATCGGTGTAGCCGACCGCGTGCGCGATCTCGGTGACGTTGCGATCCGAGGTCACCAACAACTCCCGGGCCCTGGCCATCCGCAGGCTCTTCACGTATTCGGTGACCCCGCTGCCGGTGGCCTGCCGGAAGAGAGCCGAGAAGTGCGAGGTGCTGATGCCGCCGAGCCGGGCCAATTCGGGCAGGCTGACCGGCGAGGCGAAGTTCGAGCGCAGGTACTCCCGGGCCAGGCGCACCGGTTCGCTCCGGTTCGCCCCGGTGATCCGGTCGGCGGCGATCTGTGCCATCACACCCCAGGCCGCACCCGCGGCCGTGATCAGATTCGGCATCGTCTCGTCCGCCTCCAGGGCACCGACGATCTGGTCGAAGGAGGCCACCGCACGAAAACGATCATGGATCTCCACCACCCGATGGCCGGGCACGCAGTCGATCGCCTCGAGCAAGGGTTCAAGATCATCGCCGACCAGGTGGCACCACCAGATCGTCCAGGGATCATGATCATCGGCACGATACAGGTGCGGCTGTCGTGGTGGCAGCACGAGCACCGAACCCGTCGGTACGGCGACGAGTTGATCATCGGTCTCGCACCAGCCCTGGCCGGCCACACAGAAGATCACGACGGCCTCCGGCGCGCCGTGATGTCGGACGCTTCCGTGGTTTGCGGCATGGGGGAACTGGCCGGCGTCGGTGACCATCAGTCGTGCGGTGGGTTGTTGGCGCAGTGCACGGGCGACCAAGGGCCGAGGCAGCACACGGATCCGCTGCCCCGGAAACCCGTCGGGCGTCAGCACGATCTCGACCCTACGCTGACGACACCGATGATGCCAGGAACTTGATCATCGAAACGTCCAGGGATGCTGGCGAATCGGTCATTCCGCCGGAACGGCCGCGCGGCCTAGCGTGCCTAACGTGATCGATGCCGACACGACCGTACCGCCGTCCGGAGCCGAGCAATCGCGGCGACTCCCGACGCGTCCGGCGGAGCTCGCCGACCGCGGCGTCGCCGGTTGGCGCGAACCGGTGGTGATCGACAGCTATCTGCCGGTGCCACCGGACCGGTATCCCGGCTATCTCGACGGACGGGTGTATCAGGGGTCGTCCGGGAGGGTCTATCCCTTGCCCTTCTTCGAGCGGATCGAATCCGAGCCCCGGCCGGTGTCCTGGGATGCCGTGCACCTGGAGAACCGCTGGGTGCGTTTGATGATCTTGCCCGAGCTGGGTGGACGGATCCATTGCGCCCTGGATCGGACCCGACAGCCGGCCTACGACTTCTTCTGGCACAACAGCGTGATCAAGCCCGCCCTGGTCGGTCTGACCGGTCCCTGGGTGGCCGGCGGGGTGGAGCTCAACTGGCCACAGCACCACCGGCCGGCCAGCTTCCTGGGGTGTTCGGTGGAGATCGAGAACGAACCGGATGGATCGGTCACCGTGTGGTGTTCGGATCATGATCCTTTTACCAGGATGAAGGGAATGCACGGCATCCGGCTGCGGCCGGACTCGAGCCTGATCGAGCTCCGGGTGCGGCTGTACAACCGGTCCGAGCTGACGCAGAGTTTCCTCTGGTGGGCCAACGTCGCGGCGCATGCCGATGATCACTATCAGTCGTTCTTCCCTGGCGACGTGAGGATGGTGGCCGATCACGCCAAACGGGCGGTGACCGGCTACCCGGCGGCGGACCGGCCCTACTACGGGATCGACTATCCGGCCCGCGCCGACCAGCTGCGCGACGGCGTCGGCGGTGACCGGTTGGACTGGTATCGCAACATCCCGGTGCCCACCTCGTACATGTGCGTGAACAGTGCCGGCGACTTCTTCGGTGGCTACGACCATGCCGCGGATGCCGGCTTCGTCCATGTTGCTGATCATCGGATCGCGCCGGGCAAGAAGCAGTGGACCTGGGGCAATGCGGACTTCGGGCATGCCTGGGACCGCCAGTTGGCCGATGACGGCTCGCACTATGTCGAGCTGATGGCCGGGGTCTACACCGACAATCAGCCGGACTTCAGTTGGATCGCACCGGGGGAGACGAAGTCGTTCTCCCAGTACTGGTATCCGATCTCCGACATCGGGCCGGTGCAGAGCGCGACCACGGAGGCGGCCGTGCGCTGGATCGAGGTCGAGCCGAACCAGATCGAGGTGCGAGTCGCCGCGACCAAGATCAACCCCGACGCGCGGGTCGTGCTGATCAATCCTGACGGGCAGCCATCGGCGCAGCAGGATGTTGATCTTGGACCGGGCGCGGCAGCTCGCTGCCGGTTCCAGGTGGACGGGCCGCTGGCTCCCGGCAGCCGGATCGAGGTACGAGTCAGCGGTCGGACGCTGGTCGACTGGACCGCGCCGGATCCCCAGCAGACAACGGACTCCGAGCTTCGACCGGCCGTCGAGCCTCCGGCGCCGGTCGACGTCGACAGTGTCGAGCGGTTGTGGCTGATCGGGGTCCATCTGGAGCAGTACCGACATGCGACCCGCTCGCCGGAGCCGTACTGGGAAGAGGCGCTGCGACGCGATCCGGGGCACACGCCGACGTTGTTGTCGCTGGCCGAGCACCGGCTCCGCCGTGGCGAGTACGACCGAACCGCCGAGCTCTGCCGGCTGGCGATCGCCCGGCTGACCGAATGGAATCCGAATCCTGCCGACGGCCGCGCGTGGTACCTGCTCGGCCTCGCCAGTGAGCGGTCCGGCGATCATCTGGCCGCGTACGACGCGTACGCCAAGGCTGCCTGGACCCGTGCCTGGCGCGGCCCGGCCGGTTATCGGCTGGCCCGGCTCGACGCGGCGACCGGCAGGAACGCTGCCGCGCTGGAGCGACTCGACCAGGTGGCCGTGGTGGAGCCGGACCACCTGCAGGCCGGCGCGTTGCGGGCGATCATCCTGCGGCGGTTCGGGCGCGACGCTGCGGCAGACCGGGTGCTGGATGATCAGCTTCGCCGCGACCCGTTGCACTGGTGGGCGCTGGACCTGGCCGGCCGACCGTTGGCGACCGATGCTCAGACCTGCCTGGACGTGGCGCTCGAGTACGCCGGTTGCGGCGAGTTCGGGGCCGCATTGGTTGCGTTGCAGACCGCGGCCGACGCTGATCAAGATCGCAACCCTGGTGCACCGGCTCTCGGCCCGTTGGTCGACTACTACCGCGCGGTCTGGCTGGACCGGTCCGGGGCGACGGACCAGGCCAGAACGGCGATCGATCGGGCCGGCGGGGTGGACGATCGGTGCTGCTTCCCCGGGCGGCTGGACGACGCCGATCTGCTGCAGCACCTGATCCGGCGTCGACCGGACGATCCGACCGCGCACGCCCTGCTCGGCCACTGGCTCTACGCCCGGGATCGTCGGACCGAGGCAGTCTGGCACTGGCGGGAGTCGGTGCGGTTGGATCCCGATCGGCCCGTGGTCTGGCGCAATCTCGGCCTGGCGGCCGTCAATGTTGATCATGACCTTGCGGCCGGCCGCTCCTGCTATCGGCGGGCGATCGAGCTGGCGCCGACCGATGCACGGTTGATCTATGAGCGGGATCGTCTGGCGGAGCTCTCGGATGAGTCCGCGCAGCAGCGTCTGGAGTTCCTACGCCGGCATCAGGATCAGGTTGGCGAACGCGATGACCTGACGGTTCGGTACGCGGAGTTGTTGATCACCAGCGGAGCGGCGGATGAGGCTCGCAGGGTGTTGCTGTCCCGTCGCTTCCAGCCGTGGGAGGGCGGCGAGGGAGCCGTCCTGCGATGTTGGGACCGGGCCCAGCTGGCGTTGGCCCGCCGGGAGTTGTCGACCGGCCGGCCGGATCAAGCCGTGGCGGCGATCCGTGCGGCGCTGGAGCCCCCGATCGGCCTGGGCGAGGCCCGCCATCCGCTGACCAACTCTGCCCAGCTGCGGCTGATGCTCGGTGATGGATTGGACCGGCTGGGAGACGCCGACCGGGCGTGCCAGGAGTGGCGGCTGGCGGCCGATCAGGTGGCCGATTTCGAGGAGATGGCCAGTACTCCGTACAGCGAGGCGACGGTGTACTCGATCCTGGCGCTGCGACGACTCGGTGATCATGAAGCCGCAGATCGGCTGACCGACGAGCTGATCAGCTTCACCGATCGGGTGGCCGAGACCGAACCGGCCGTCGACTATTTCGCCACGTCGCTGCCCGACCTGTTGCTCTTCACCGAGGATCCCTACCGGGTCAGGGATCGCCGGGTGGCCAGTCTCCGTTCGGTGATCTCCCAGGAGATCACCGAACGGGATTCCTTGCTCGACCGCGATCTGCGAACCCAGCAAGGAGTATGACCGTGTCGCTGCCGATCGGATCGCCGATCACGTGCCGGGCCGTCCGGCGATCACGTTCTAAGACTTCTCCTGGTACGTCCGGACCGGCGGACCGAGAACTGCAAGTCGAGTGCAATGCGATCTTCGCCAACCAAGATCACGCGGCGATCTGATCAAGGAATCAGGCCGCGCTGATCCCGTACGAACCACCATGATCAACGACGATCGGCCGGATCTCCGGCCAGGGGAGCTGAGATGAACCAGTCCATCCCGATCCACTCCGTTCCGACCCACGCCATTCCGACCCCGGCCGGCCTGACGCAGGCAGCGATGCTGCGCGGGGCCACCATCGGACGTCGGTCCCTCCTCGGCGGCGCGATCGCCCTCGGCGGCGGCTTGCTCACCGGTTGCGTCGGCAGCGGTGGATCGCCCCAGACCGCCGCATCCTCGGCCGGTTCATCGGCCGGCTCCAACGGGCCGCTGACCCTCCAGATCGCCTTCTCCGACCCGAAGGTACGCGACGCGCTGCTCAAGGTGATCAAGGAATTCCCGGGTCCCAAGACGACCGTGAACGCGGTCGCCACCGAACAGTTCCGAGCCCAGCTGTCGACCTACCTGACCTCGTCCAACCCTCCGGATGTGATCGGCTGGCTGGCTGGTTCGGTGGCCCGCGACTACGCCAAGCAGGGCCTGCTGATGGACGTCTCCGACCTGTGGACCGGGGACGGCGTCTGCGCCAATTTCTCCCCGGCCTTGAAGGATCTGTCCAGCAGCGAGGACGGCAAACAGATCTTCGTTCCGACCAGCTACTACTGGTGGTCGATCTTCTATCGCAAGTCCGCATTCGACCAGTGGGGGGTCGAACCGCCGACCACCTGGGACGACTTCATCAAGATGTGCAACACCCTCAAGGGCAAGGGGATCCACCCGCTGACCAACGGCATCGGATCAACGCCCTGGATGGCGTCCGGCTGGTTCGACTACCTCGACCTACGGATCAACGGTGCCGACTACCACCGTGAACTGCTGGCCGGCCAGCACTCGTTCCAAGATCAACAAGTCGTGGACGTGATGAAGGAGTACGAGCGGCTGATCCCGTACTTCGACCCGAACATGACCTCCTACGACAATCAGACCGCGGTCACCCCGCTGGTGCAGAAGAAGGCGGCGATGTTCCTCACCGGCTCCTTCATCACCACCGCCGTACCCTCGTCGGTGGTCGACGACCTCGACTTCTTCTCGGTGCCACCGATCAACACCTCGGTGCCCAGCGCCGAGGAGGCGCCGACCGACGGCTACATGGGCTCGGCCCACGCACCCAACCCGAGTGGTGCCAAGGAGTTGATGGGCTACCTGGCCAAGCCGGATCCGCAGCAGGAGTACATCGAACTGGCCGGCGCCTCGAACATCCCGACGAACCCGGACGCGGACACCTCCGATGCCTCACCGATGGTGCAGAAGGGGCTCGAACTGCTCAAGAACACCGAGGAGATCACCCAGTTCTTCAACCGCGATTCCTCCGATGAGCTGCAGCTGACCGCGGACAAGTCGCTGACTCGGTTCCTTGATCATCCGTCCGAGCTGAACTCCATCCTGAAGGACTGGCAACAGGCGGCGGAGAAGGTCTGGAAGTCGTGACTGCGCCGGTGATGAGCCCGACGATGACCGAGAGCGCCGTGGCCGAACGCCCAGCGGTGACCGTTCGGATCGGCAAGGCTCTGCGGCGAGTGCCGGTGGTCGCCTGGGTCTTCCTGCTGATCCCGGTCGTGATGGAGATCGCGTGGGTGTTCTGGCCGGCGGCCAATTCCTTCTCCCTTTCACTCACCCGCTGGAAGGGAGTCGGCCCGGCCGAGTACATCGGGCTGCAGAACTTCCGTGATCTTGCCGTCGACCCGGTCTTCCGTACGGCGTTGATCAACAACGCGATCTGGGTGGTGCTGTTCGGCGGATTGTCCGTGGCCGGCGGCCTGGTCCTGGCGTTGGCGTTGAACAAGCCCCGCCCCGGTGTCGGCATCTACCGCAGCGCGATCTATCTGCCGATGGTGTTCTCGCTGGCCGTGACCGGGCTGTTCTGGCGGGTGATCTACCAGCCCGACGGCGCGGTCAACACCCTCCTTGGTCTGATCGGCCTGAGCTCGCTGCAGCATCCGTGGCTGGCCGATCCCGACACCGCCCTGTACGCAGTGCTGATAGCGGCGGTCTGGCGGCAGGTGGGCTACATCATGGTGCTCTACCTTGCTGGCTTGAAGAGTTGCGATCCGTCGCTCGAGGAGGCGGCCGCGGTCGACGGTGCCGGGCGCTGGCAGCGGTTCTGGTCAGTGGTGATGCCGCAGTTGAAGGGCGTCAACACGGTGATCTTCGCCGTCACCGTGATCGATTCGCTGCGCACCTTCGACATCGTCTGGGCGATGACCCGCGGCGGCCCGTACGACAGCAGCCAACTGCTCAGCACGTACATGTTCGAGCAGGGTTTCACGGTGGTGAACCTCGGCTACGGCTCGGCGATCGCCGTGGTGATCTTCGTCCTCGCGGTCGGCTTCATCATCAGCTATCTGGCCCGCGCGGCCAGGCAGGAGGACTGATCGAGATGGTCACCCTGACCTCCGCAACGACGTCGGCGTCCACCGCGGCCGGCAACGGCAAGGCCCGTGGACCGAATCGTCGGTCTCCGATCTTCCACGTGATCATGATCCCGTTCACGCTGATCTACATCAGCCCGCTGGTCTTCGTGGTCGTGATCGCGTTCCGGACCTTCGACGACCTGTCGCTGAACGGGCTCTCGTCGCTGCCGAAGAGCTTCACCGTGGAAGGATTCGTCACCGCGCTGAATGCCGGCACCCGGCACGCCTTGGTGAACAGCGTCATCGTCACCGTCTGCGCGGTGATCTTGAGCCTGCTCTTCGGCTCGATGGCGGCGTACGCGCTGAGTCGATTCCGGATCCCGTTCCGTCGCACCATTCTGTTGATCATGCTCGCCGGCAACCTGATGCCACCGCAGATCCTGCTGATCCCGGTGGCCAAGATCGCCGAAGGGATGGGAATCTACGACACCCTGTTCGCCTTGATCGTGGTCCAGGTCGGCTTCGGTCTCGGCTTCTACACCTTCGTGCTGTACGGCTTCATGCGCAGCATCCCGCAGGAGGTGTTCGAGGCGGCGATCGTGGATGGTGCCAGCCCGTGGCGGATCTACCTGCGCATCGTGCTGCCGCTGTGCCGTCCGTCGCTGGCCGCATTGGCTGCATTGGCCACCACCTGGATCTTCAACGATCTGATCTGGGCGATGACGGTGTTGCGGACGCAGACGAAATTCCCGATCACCGCCGCGCTGCTGAATCTGCAGGGCGGCTACGTGAGCGAGTGGAATGTGGTCGCGGCCGGGTCGATCATCGCCGCTCTGCCACCGGCGATCGTGTTCTTCGTGTTCCAGAAGCATTTCGTGTCCCGACTACTGGTAGGAGCGAACAAGT
>DATCVL010000411.1:0-28103 GCA_036566865.1 Microlunatus sp. | reverse complement strand
CACGGTCCTCCCGGTTCACTCACTCGAGCTTGCTGGCACGATAGCCGCGTGCAGGTTGCCCTGGGGATCGCCACCCTGACCGCCGCCGTGATCGCCTTCACGGCGCTGGCCGGACGGCTTCGGCTGTCGGCGCCGCTGTTGCTGATGCTGGTCGGCATCGTTGCGTCCTTCGTACCGCAGATCCCCGAGGTTCATCTGTCGCCCGAGGTGGTGTTGATCGGGCTGCTGCCGCCGCTGCTGTACGCGGCCGCGATCCGCTCCTCGGTGGTCGACTTCAAGGCCCAGGCGCCGGCGATCGGGCTGCTGTCGGTGGCGCTGGTGGTGGTGACCGCGCTCGGCGTCGGCGTGCTGGTGTGGTTGTTGCTGCCGGAGATCCCCTTCGCCGCGGCCTTCGCGATCGGCGCGGTGGTCGCCCCGCCGGATGCGGTCGCGGCCACCTCGGTGGCTCGGCGGGTGGGACTACCGCGGCGCATCGTCACCATCCTCGAGGGCGAGTCGCTGTTCAACGACGCCACCGCCATCACCTGCCTGCGGATCGGCATCCTCGCGTTGACCGCCGAGGTCGGCGTCGGCGAGGTCGGTCTGGCCTTCTTGATCGCGGCCGGCGGCGGCGTGCTGATCGGTCTGGTGGTGGCCTGGCTGGCCGGAATCATCCGTTCCCGGATCGCCTCGCCGCGACTGGACAACGCGCTCTCCTTGTTGCTGCCGTTCGCAGCCTATCTGCCCGCGGAGGAATTGGGCGTCGGCGAACTGCACGCCTCCGGTGTGATCGCCGTGGTCACCGCCGGCCTGATCATCGGACATCGAGCGCCGATCATCCAGACCGCCCAGTCCCGGCTCAGTGAGCGGATGAACTGGGGCACCATCCAGTTCCTGCTGGAGAACACGGTCTTCCTGCTGATCGGGCTGCAGGCCCGCTGGATCATCGCCGACCTGGTGGCCGCCGATCTCAGTCTCGGGCTGATCGTCGCCGTCTGCGCCGCGGTCTTCGGCGGGGTGATCGTGATCCGGATGGCGATGGTGTGGATCTTCCGGCTGGTGCTGTTGCGCCGGGATCCGGAGAACGGGGGCGGCGGGACCCGGGCGGAGACGTTGATCGTCGGCTGGGCTGGGATGCGGGGCGTGGTCACCCTGGCGGCGGCTTTCGTCCTGCCGGACACGGTTCCCTACCGCCCGCTGCTGGTGTTCTCGGCGATGGTGGTGACGGCGGGAACGTTGCTGCTGCAGGGATTGACCCTGCCGGTGCTGGCCCGCCGCGCCGGGCTACGCGGCCCCGATCCTCGGGAGGATGCACTGCAGTCGGCCTCGGTGTTGCAATCCAGCTCTTCCGTTGCACTGCAGAAGTTGGACGAGATCACCGACGACTCCGATTCGGAGGAGACGCTGACTCAACTGCGGGACCGGATCAACCGGCGTACCAATGAGATCTGGGAACGGCTCGGCGCCGGTGCGATGGAGACGCCGGCCGAGGAATATCGGCGGTTGCGGTTGGCAACGCTGCAGGCCGAGCGGGAGAAGGTGCTGAAGATCCGCTCGACCGGCAAGATCGACCACGAGGTGATCGACGACGTGCTGTACGCGTTCGACGTCGAGGAGTCGATGCTGACGGTGCTGAACGATCAGGACGAGCAGATCTCCGAGGCGATGCCGTTGGATGCACCCGGGAGCTTCCGGGGTCTGTGTTTGCATCTCGAGGACGCCCCGTACGTGATCAAGCCGGTGGGTCCGGGCATCTGCCTGGACTGCCAGCGTGAGGGCACCCGTACCGTGCACCTGCGACTGTGCCTCGATTGCGGCAACGTCGGTTGCTGCGACTCCTCCCCCGCCCAGCACTCCCGCAGGCATTGGACCGAGACCGGCCACGCCGTGATGCGCAGCTTCGAACCCGGCGAGAAGTGGCGCTGGTGCTTCGAGGACGAGCGGCTCGGTTGAGGTCGCGCTCGTGAGCTCAACCTCCGCCGCGATCTGATTCGGCGGTACCCGATAAGAATGCAGCCGCAGTTGCGTTCACCCCCTCGATTCGGCGGTGTTGAAGGCAACTGAGGCCGCATTCTTATCGCGGTCCGAGCGTCATCGCGACTCGACCGCGCGGCGGATGCAGCCGATCACCCACTCCGGCCGATCGTGCAACTGCGCCCAGGTGAAATTCAGCACGAGGTAGCCGGCCAGGACCAGCTCGTTGCGTCGCGCACGGTCCCGCTCGAACGCTGCTCGGTCGCTGTGGAACTCGAAGCCGTCGAACTCCACGATCACCCGCTGCTGGCGGAACAACACATCGACCCATTGATCACCCGCGGACGTCGACACTCTGGCGTTCGTGCTCCAGCCGATGATCTGGTTCTGCCGGAACAGACGATGCGCATCTCGCTCCAACTCCGACCAGGGACTGTCCCGGGAGTCCTTCAGCAGTCGTCTCCGTTCTCGGTTGCCCGGCCGTCCCTCCATCGCTGCCAGTGCATCCCACAGATCCGCGAGCCTGACTCGGGTCGTTCGCAGCACCCGGTCAATCACGCTTCCGCCAACCTCGGCTGCCAGCTCGACCGCTGTGTAGGCAGGGCAGCTCACCCGGATGCGGTTGCGCTGCCACACCATCTCCGGCGGCACGCTTGCCCGAGTCACCGGCCAGCCCGGAGCTCTGTGCCGTATGCCGCTCCGCACGGCCAGGCCCACCTCGTTGTCGGAACACTCCGGCCAGAAGGTCATCCGTGCTGCGGCATAGCGGGTCAGAACTGCGTCCGGCCCCGCCCACAGAACGCCGGCGTTCACCCGAACCGCCCAGTCGTCAGCGGACTCGCGCGGCGCCAGAATGCCAGGAAGGAGGCTGACCAGCTCACCTTTTCCGCGCAGCCGGTCCAGGCACTGGGCCAGCTCCGGATGATCAGCACGCCGAATCACACCACCGCCGGTGCGCAGCACCAGCTCGATATCTTCTCTCACATAAGAGATATGCCGCGGCAGCGCCCCAAATGGCCGGGCCTGTGGACAGGCGATAAGAACGTGACCTCAGTTGTGGACAACGGCCCTCTGGCTGGGACTGCGTGTCAACTGCGGTCACGTTCTTGTCGTCAGGGCAGCAGGCCGACCCTCGCGTAGACATCCTGGATGGTCGCGTTGGCCACCTCGCGGGCGCGTTCGGCGCCGTCGGCGAGGATCTTCTCCAGCTCGGTGCGCTCGTCCATCAGCTGCAGCGTGCGATCCCGGAAGGGAGTGGCGAAGGCGGTGACAGCGTCGGCGACGGCACCCTTCAGGTCGCCGTATCCCTTACCGGCAAAGGAATTCACCAGTTGATCGATGCTGTCGCCGGTGAGCGCGGACAAGATCGTGAGCAGGTTGGCGACGCCCGGCTTGGCGTCCTCGTCGTAGCGGATCTCGCGTTCGGAGTCGGTGACTGCCGACTTGATCTTCTTGATGTTGACCTTCTCCGGATCCAACAGCTCGATGATCCCGTTCGGCGAGGACGCCGACTTGCTCATCTTGGCGGTCGGGTCCTGCAGGTCCTGGATCTTGCCGACGGACTTCAGGATGTGCGGCTCCGGCACCACGAAGGTCTTGTCGTAGCGGGCGTTGAAGCGCTGGGCAAGATCACGGGTGAGCTCCAGATGCTGACGCTGGTCCTCGCCGACCGGTACCCGCTCGGCTTGATAAATCAGGATGTCCGCCGCCATCAGGATCGGGTACGCGAACAGGCCGACGTTGGCCGATTCCACCCCACCCTTGGCCGACTTGTCCTTGAACTGCGTCATCCGGCCGGCCTGACCGAACCCGGTCATGCAGGACAGCACCCACATCAGCTGGGTGTGCTCGGGCACGTGGGACTGGATGAACACGGTCGCCTTGGCCGGGTCGATACCGGCCGCGATCAGCTGAGCCGCCGCCCGCAACGTCTTCTCCCGCAGCGCCGCCGGATCCTGATCAACGGTCAGCGCATGCAGATCGGCAACGCCGTAGAACGCGTCATGATCATCCTGCAGCGGCACCCATTGGCGCAGCGCACCGAGATAGTTCCCCAGGTGCAGGGAGTCGGCGGTCGGCTGGATCAGGGACAGGACGCGGGGCCGGGCGCCGTCCGGACGTGCTGCTTCGGGCATGGGCGGCATTCTTTCACTCGCCCGGAGGGATCGACGCCCCGGTGTCACCGACCGGTGGCCTGCTCGTCGGGTCCGGCCCGTCGGCCGGCGGCTCCTCATCCTCGTCCGCCGGCTCCTCGGCCAGCGGCGTCATCCGGGCCCAGAACCGGGCCGCCCGCCGGCCGTCCAGCTCGGTCACCCGCATCTCCAGCAGCATCCGGTCGGGTCGTTCGTCACCCGCGCCCTCGGCCGGCGTGATCACGGCCTCGATCTCGTCGTCGAGCTCCGGTATCCGGCCGAGCCGGGCAACGAAGAATCCGGCCACCGTGTCGTAGTGCCCCTCCGGTAGCTGCAGCCCGGTCCGGTCGGCGAAGTCCTCCAGGCTGAGCAGCCCGTCCACTTCATGATCATGTTCGGGTCCGTGTTCTGGGGCCGGCTCGTCGTACTCGTCGGTGATCTCGCCGATCAGCTCCTCAACCAGGTCTTCCAGGGTGACGATGCCGGCGGTGCCGCCGTATTCGTCCGCGACGATCGCCAGATGCGCGCCCTGCCGACGAAGTTCGCTCAGCGCCAGCAGCACTCGTACGGTGTCCGGCAGGCTGATCACCGGCCGGACCAGCTCCCGTACCGGCACCGAACGGCCGCTCACCGCCGGGCTGAGCAGGTCCCGGATGTGTACGAAGCCGAGGATGTCGTCCGCCGAGTCCCCTTGTACGGGGTAACGCGAGCGCGACCCCGTACTGACCTCACGGGCCGCCCGGTACGCAGGCAGGTCGCCGTCCAGGAAGTCCACTTCGGTCCGCGGCACCATCACCTCGCGCAGGCTCCGGGTGCCGGCCGCGAACACGTCGTCGACGATCTGGCGCTCCTGCTCGCCGAGGTTCTCCGAGCCGCTCACCATCGCCCGCAGTTCCTCGCTGGTGACCTCCTCCCGGGAGGCCTTCGGATCGCCACCCAACAACCGGACCAGGCCGTCGGTCGACACCCCCAGCAGCCAGATCACCGGCCGGGCGATCTTGGCTATGAAGTCGACCAGCGGCGCCAACGCCAAGGCAAAGGATTCCGAACGCTGCAAGGCCAAACGCTTGGCGGTCAGCTCGCCGACCACGATCGAGACGTAGGAGATGATCGCGGTCACCAGGACCAGCGCGACGGTGTTCGCCACTCCCGGAGACAGGTGCAACTTCTCCAGCTGTCGGCCCAGAGGCCCGGACAGGGTGGCGCCGCCGAAGGCAGCGGACAGGAAGCCGGCCAGGGTGACGCCGATCTGCACCGCGGACAGGAAGCGGTTCGGCTCGGCGGTGAGCCGGACGATCGTCTGCCCCCGCTTGCCCCGGTGGCCGAGTTGGCGGACCTGGCTCTCCCGCAGCGACACCAGCGCCATCTCGGCGGCGGCGAACACCCCGCCGATGATCACGAACAGCAAGATCAGCGCGGCATCGCGCAGCACGCTGCTCATCCGGATGGGTCGGGTCGGGCGGTCACGCCCCTAAGACTATGAGACGGCGGCCGCATCCCCGGCCAGCAATGCGTACGCCCCCGCCCGCTCCCGCAGCTCGGAATCAGCACCGAGTTCGATCACCCGACCATGATCAAGTACGGCGATCTGATCGGCACTCTCGATGGTGCTGAGCCGGTGCGCGATGGTGATCGTGGTGCGACCACGGCTCAAGGCGTCCAGAGCTGCCTGCAGCCGGCGTTCGGTCGCGTTGTCCAGCGCACTGGTCGCCTCGTCGAGGACCAGGATCCGCGGGTCCCGCAGCACCACCCTGGCGATCGCCAGTCGCTGCTGCTCGCCGCCGGAGAAGCGCTGCCCGCGGGCGCCGACCTTCGCGTCCAGGCCGGCCGGCAGGGTGGCGATGAGGTCGTCGATCTGGGCCACCTCGAGTGCTTGCCACAGCTGATCATCAGTTGCCTCGGGTGCGGCGATCAGAAGATTGTCGCGTACCGTCCCGTGCACCAGGTAGGTCTCCTGGGTGACCACGCCGACCATGCCGGCGATGGTCTCGGCGGACAGCTCACGCAGGTCGTAGCCGTCGATCCTCACCGTGCCACGGCTCGGATCCCGCAGCCGGGCCACCAGCGAGGCCAGCGTCGATTTGCCGGAGCCGGTCGCACCGACCAGAGCCAGACTGCCACCGGCGGGAACGGTCAAGGTGATGTCGTCGAGGGCATCGGTCTCGGCACCGGGATAGCGGTAGTCGACGCCGTCGATCCGTACCTCACCGCGGACGTCGGCGACCTCGATCGGCAGCGGATCGGCCGGCTCCGGCAGATCGGTGGTGGTGTCCAGGTAACCGAAGATCCGGGAGAAGAGCGCCATCGAGGCGATCCACTGCGCGGCCACGTTGAGCAGGCCCATCATCGGCCGGAAGATGCTGCCCTGCAGGGACGCGAACGCGATCAAGGTGCCGATGCTGATCTTGCCGCCGGTGATCGGCAGCCCGGCAACCAGGTAGATCAGGGCCGGGATGGCGGCGAAGATGATCGACATCGTCGCCATCCGCCAGCGACCGGCCAGTTCCGATCGCAGAGCAAGATCAACAAGCTCGGCCGAGGTCGCGGCGAAGCGCTGCGAACTGGTCCGGGTGGCTCCCATGGTCTTGGTGAGCAGGGCGCCGCTGACCGACAGACCTTCGTCGATCTGATTGGTCAGGTCGGCCATCCGACGCTGCTGTTGCAGGGTCATTTCCCTACGCAGCAAGGCGACCCGGCGGGTCAGCCAGATGGCCGGCGGCAGCACCAGCAGGGTGAACAGGCTGAGCTGCCAACTCAAGGCGATCATCGCGATCGCGGTCGCCACGACCGTGGTCACGTTGCTGGCAATCGAGGTCGCGGTGCTGGTGACCACGTTCTGCATGCCGCCGATGTCGTTGGTCAGCCGGGAGGTCACCTCCCCGGTACGGGTGCCGGTGAAGAAGGACATCGACTGCCGCTGCAGGTGGCTGAAGACCCGGGTCCGCAGCGTGTGCATCACCTGTTGACCGACCTTGGTGGCGATCCAGGTCTGCAGTACGCCGAACAACGAGGTGATCACGGTGACTGCGAGCATCATCGCGACCAAGATCACCAACAGTTCGACGTTCTGCTGCGGCAGGGCGACGTCGATGATCTTGCGGAGCAGGAACGGGGTGGCCAGTCCGATCACCGAGGTACCGACAATGATCAAGGTGACCATCGTCAACGGCCGCCGGTGAGGCCGGAACAACGCCAGCACCCGGGACATCCGAACCGGACTCTCGGCCAACTGGGCACGGTCTTCGGGATCGATCCTGGCGGGTCCGAAGCCCCGACCGTCGGGTCCCCCGCGTCCACCACGCGGTCGTGGGAATTGATCACCGTCACGGCCCGATCGCGCGTCCGGCGGTGGAAGGGTGGTTGAGGCAGGCAAGGTTGGGGTCCTTTCGTCGTACGAGGCTCAAGGCGGTCGAGCGCTCGATCGACCTGTACGGGATCGTGGCGCAACCGACATCTTGAGCTAACCTGATAGTGAGCGTACCTCAACATCTGGGCGAGGGTCAACCCACCGCAACGATGGGTGCTGCAGCACAGCCTCTCGTCGGCGCCGACTGCCGGGCCGGCTACTCGGCGTCGGTGAGCTTGCGCAGCAGCGAGGACAGCCGTCGGCGCTCGGCCTCGGAGAGCCGGCCGAAGAACACGGCGTCATCGGCACGGCGAGCGTCCTCGGTGCGTTCGAGCAACTCCCGGCCGGCGTCGGTGGCCCGGACCGCGGTCGCGCGCCGGTCCCCCGGCACCGCACCGCGCTCGGCCAGGCCTCGTTCGACCAGGGCGTCGACCACGTCGGTCACCGAACGGTTGGCGACCCGCAACCGATCGGCGAGTTCGGTCAACCGCAACGGCTCACTGGTGACGATCGCGCGCAACGCCCGCGCCTGGTGCGGGGACAGCTCCCACGGCTGCAGCAGGTCGACCCAACGGTGCCGCATCCGGTGCGATGCACGCCGCAGCAACTCCCCCAGTTCGTCCTCCGGACCGGAGTCGCCCTCGCCCTGCGTCATGGGCGCCACCTGCTTCATGCGCTCAGCGTAGCCGCGACGGACCGTCCAACCGCTCCTGGATCACGGCGCCGAGCGCTGCAATGCCGGCCCGGATCTCCGTCTCGGTCGAGGTGACATAGCTCAGCCGCAGGGTGTTGCGCCCGTCGCCGACGGCGAAGAACGGTTGGCCGGGGACGTAGGCGACATTGCGTTCCACCGCGTCCGCCAGCATCGGTGTGGTGTCGATGCCGGCGTCCTCGGGCAGGCTCACCCAGCAGAACATGCCGCCGTCCGGATCGGTGCACGCGACACCGTCGGGAAAATGCTCGGCGACCTGCTCGATCATGATCGCCGCCCGTCGCCCGTACTCGGCGCTGATGATCTTGATCTGCCGCGGCAGGACATCGTCCAGCAGCTCGGTCACGATCAGTTGGTTCAGTGTCGGCGAGTGCAGATCGGCCGCCTGCTTGGCCATCACCAATTTCTCGATCACCGGGCGCGGCCCCTGCACCCAGGCGTCCCGCAATCCCGGAGCCAGCACCTTGGAGAAGGTGCCGAGCAAGATCACATTCAGCTCGTCCACCGGTGTGCCGTCGGCCAGCGCGAGCTCGAAGAGCGTCGGCACCCGTTCACCACGGAAGCGCAACTCGTTGTAGGGACCGTCCTCGATCACGGTCACCTGGTGCCGTCGGGTGATCTCCAACAGTTGACGACGACGGGCCGGCGACAAGGTCCGGCCGGTCGGGTTCTGGAAGGTCGGCACCAGATAGATCAGTTTGGCCGCCGACGTACGAAGTTGATCTTCGAGAGCCTCCGGCACGATCCCGTCGTCGTCGGTGATCACCTCGACGAACCGGGGCCGGTACGGGACGAAGGCCTGCAACGCACCGAGGTAGGTCGGTGACTCCACCAGCACAGCATCACCCGGATCGATCAGCACCCGGGCGAGCAGGTCGAGCCCCTGCTGGCTGCCACTGGTGATCTGCACCTGGTCCGGCTCGACGCCGCCGCGTTCGGCGATCCATGTCCGCAGCGGCAAATGCCCCTCGGTGGTCGAATACTGCAGCGACGCCGGCCCGTGCTCGGCGTACACCTTCTCGGTGGCCTCGCGGATCTCGGCCAACGGAAACAGCTCCGGCGCGGGCAGCCCGCCGGCGAACGAGATCACCTCGGGTCGCTGGGTGATCTTGAGGATCTCCCGGATCGCACTCGAGGACATCGCCTGCGCTGTCGCACTCAGCCGGATCATGGCGGAATTCTGCCAGCACGATGAGATCTGCATACTGATCGGGTTGAAAGGCCCCGATGGCAGCCGGAACGGCGGATGAGTAGGCAGATCTTGTCGGCGGCCGACAGCAGACTCAGTTACTGCCGAAGAGATCGCGGGTGTAGACCTTGTCAGCGACGTCCGCCAGTTCGGAAGCGCGCCGGTTGGCCACGATCAGATCGGCCGCTGACTTCAACTCTTCCAGATCACGCACCACTCGCGACCCGAAGAACGTGTCTTCGGTCAGCGCCGGTTCATAGACGATCACTTCGGTGCCCTTGGCCTTGAGTCGCTTCATCACACCCTGCACGCTCGAGTCGCGATAATTGTCGGACCCTTCTTTCATGATCAATCGGTAGATCCCCACGACTCGAGGATGACGACTGAGGATGTCGTCGGCGATGAAGTCCTTACGAGTGCGGTTGGCGCTGACGATGGCCTCGATCAGCGTCTGTGGGACGTCCTGATAGTTGGCGAGCAGTTGTTTGGTGTCCTTCGGCAGGCAGTAGCCGCCGTAGCCGAACGACGGGTTGTTGTAATGGCTGCCGATTCTGGGGTCCATCCCGACGGCCTCAATGATTTGCCGGGAGTCCAGGCCGTGCAGGGTTGCAAAGGTGTCCAGCTCATTGAAGTAGGCCACCCGCATCGCCAGGTAGGTGTTGGCAAACAGCTTGATCGCCTCGGCCTCGGTCGGCTCGGTCAGCAACACCGGCACGTCGGTGTCCTCAGCGGCGTCCAGCAACAGGTCGGCGAAGAGCTTCGCTCGAGGCGTGGTCTCGCCGACGACGATCCGAGACGGGTGCAGATTGTCGTGCAGCGCTTGACCCTCGCGAAGGAACTCCGGGCTGAAGATCACGTTCGAGGTGCCGAGTCGCTGGGTGACGTCTGCGATGAATCCCACCGGCACCGTCGATTTCACCACCATGACGGCGTCCGGGTTGATCGCAGCGACGTCGGAGATCACGCCCTCGACCGAGGAAGTATCGAAGTAGTTTGCCACCGGGTGATAGTTCGTCGGGGTCGCGATCACCACATACTCGGCGTCGCGATAGGCCTCGCGCTTGTCGGTGGTGACGGTGAGATCAAGATCCCCCGAGGCAAGCTGTGCGGAGATGTCAGCGTCCTCGATGGGGCTCTTTCCGGAGCGCAACAACTCCACCCGCTCGACGTCGATGTCGAATACGACGACTTCGTGCTGACGCGCCAACAGCACCGCGATGGACAGTCCTACATAACCCGCGCCGACGACCCCGATCTTCCTGTCCGCAACCATGCGCCCAACCATAGCCATCGGGCCTGTGGTCAGAGCAGCGCTCGGACGACGGGCTCGAGGATGTCGACCATCCGGGTGAAACCGAGGTCGGTGGGGTGCGAGCTGTCGACGGTGCCTTCGTCGTCGTCACCGAGTAGATGATCATGGGCCAGGTAATGCAGATTGGTGTCGCCCTCGCCGCGCAGGATGCGGTACGCGTCGGCCAGCTCGGCGCGCCGGGCCCGGTGATCAGCCAGCTGACCGGTACGGATCCAGGCGTTGGCAAGGGTCCGATCCTCGATCAGCAGGATCGGCGTGGTCGGGTGAGCATCCCGCAGCCGGCGCACGAACGGCTCGGCCCGTTCGGCGACCTGCTCAGCGCTCATGTTGGGCAGGCAGTCGATCAGGTAGACCGCCGGATCCAGTTCGGCGAAGAGATCGGCCAGTTCGACCTCCATCTTGGCGTTGCCGGAGAAGCCGAGCCCGATCACCGGCCGGTCCAGCCGGCGGCCCAGTTGGGCGGGCATCGCCATCCCCGATCGGGACGCGGCGATGCCGTGCACGATCGAGGTGCCGTAGTAGGCGACGGACGGGGTCCGATCGGCCTCCAGGATCTCCAACCGGGCCGACTCCGGCACTCCGACGCTGACGTCGTCGGGCTGATTGTGCAAAGGCAGGTAGAGCCGGTACTCCCGCAGCCCGTCCATCCCCCGGATCCCGGACAGCAGCACCTTTGTGGTCGTACCGCCGCCTTCCTCCGGCGCTGCCCAGGAAGCCCAGCGCAGCCGACCATGATCATCTTCGGCGTACAGATCGAGTCCGCTGGTCGCGCTGGGCGGCATGTGCGGCAGTCCGACCGGCCCGTCCGGCAACGTCCACCGGGCGGAGAGCTCGGTCGCATCGGTACGGAAGCGGTAGTACAGCCCGGCCGACTGGCGACTCAGCCCCCACACCGCATCCGTCACCACGCCCTCGGCACGGGCCGGCAGTCGATCCGTCAGTCGCTTGGTGTCCGCGGCAGTCCAGCCACGTCCTTCGGGCAGGCCCAGCTCGTACCACCGGTAGTCGTTCGGCACTGTGGCCACTCTCTTCCTCGAGGCTCGACAACTGATCGGTCTGGCAGTCGGCTGCTGTGGGGAGCCTCACGTCACCCACCCTCACCCGCGCGGGCTCATCTTGCTAGCGTCGGCCCAGGTAGTCCAGTCAGAACCTCGGGTAGTCCAGTCGCTGGCCACTGTCCGCTATTTCCAAAGGGAGATCCAGTCATGAGCCCCGCACCCGTCAAGGTCGCCGTCACCGGCGCCGCCGGCCAGATCTGTTACAGCTTGTTGTTCCGGATCGCCTCCGGCGAGCTGCTCGGTCCGAATCAGCCGGTCGAGCTGCGCCTGTTGGAGATCACCCCGGCGCTGAAGGCGCTGGAGGGTGTGGTGATGGAGCTGGACGACTGTGCCTACTCGACGCTGGCAGGGGTGCAGATCGGCGACGACCCGAACAAGGTCTTCGACGGGGTCAATCTGGCCATGCTGGTCGGCGCCCGCCCGCGCAGCAAGGGCATGGAGCGCGCTGACCTGCTCGAGGCCAACGGAGCGATCTTCACCGCCCAGGGCAAGGCCCTCAATGATCATGCTGCCGACGACGTCAAGATCTTGATCACCGGCAACCCGGCGAACACCAATGCCTTGATCACCAAGAGCAATGCCCCCGACATCCCGGCCACGCGCTTCAACGCGCTGACCCGACTGGATCACAACCGGGCCAAGGCCCAGCTGGCTGACAAGGCCGGCGTCTCGGTGAACGAGGTCAGCAACGTGACCATCTGGGGCAACCACTCCGCCACCCAGTACCCGGACGCCTTCAACGCCAAGATCGGTGGCAAGCCGGCCGCGGAGTTGATCAACGACCAGGCCTGGATCGAGTCCGACTTCCTGCCCACGGTGCAGAAGCGCGGCGCGGCGATCATCGATGCGCGCGGTGCGAGCTCGGCCGCCAGCGCCGCGAACGCCACCTTGGAGCACATGCGCGACTGGGTTGCGGGCACCGCGGCCGGTGACTGGGTGTCGATGGCAGTACCGACCGATGGTTCGTACGGCATCGCCGAAGGCGTCATCTCCTCCTTCCCGTGCACCGTCGAGAACGGTGAGTACACGATCGTTCAGGACGTCGAGGTGAACGACTTCTCGCGGGCCAAGATCGACGCCTCGGTGGCCGAACTGAACGACGAGCGCGAGGCGGTCAAGAGCCTCGGGCTGATCTGATCGGTCGTCGTTGCCGAACCGGGTGCCGTTGGATCCCAGCACCGAACTGGCCGCAAGGGCCGTTAGGCTGATGACGCCCGGTTCCGACATGTCGGGCTTGTGACCCGCCGGACGCCGATCCGTCGGGCCACCCGACGCAACGACGAAATGATGGCGGTATGAGTTCTCCTTACGGATCCAATCCCTACGGTGACAAGCCCGACGACGATTCGGCTGCAAACCCGTCGGGGCCCAATCAGCCCGGCAGCGGTGCGAGCGGACCGGACCAAGGCGGGTACAACCCGCCGCAGTCTCCCGAGTCGGGATCGCAGCCGTACGGTCAACAGCCCGACTACGGTCAGCCCGGCCAGCAGTCGCCCTACGGAGACCAGAGCCCGTACGGCCAGCAACCCCAGTCCGGCCAGCAGCCGCAGTACGGGCAGCAGCCGCAGTACGGGCAGGATCCGCAGGCTGTTCAGCCGCCCCAGCAACCGTACGGACAGCCGAGCGCCGGAGCGTACGGCAGCTCGCAGTCGCCGTACAGCGCTCAGCAGCCGCAGCAGCCGGACTACGGACAGAGCTACCCCAATCAGCAGGGCCAGACCGGATATCCGGCCGCCGGCGGCTACGGCGCCCAGCCGGGCTACGGCGCGACGGCGGGTTACGGCCCGTACGGTGGCGGCGCTCCGGCCAAGCATCCGCAGGCGATCCCGGCCCTGGTGCTCGGCATCATCTCGATCCCGTTCTCGATCGGCTGCATCGGCCTGGTCACCGGAATCATCGCGATCGTGCTGGGCAACAAGGCCCGCAAGGAGATCGACGCGAATCCGGCCGCCTACACCGGTCGGCAGCAGGCCAGCGCCGGGATGTACTGCGGCATCGTCGGGATCGCCCTACTGGTGGTCTGGGTGATCATCGGTCTGGCCAGCGGCATCCTCAGTAATTCCTAGCCGGAGAGGATTGTCGGTCCCGGTCAGGTCTGACCTGCCGGGACCGTAGGCTTGGAGCCGCTCAACGACAGGAAGGTCACGCCGATGACCAGCGGTTACAGCCCTCAGGATCCGTACCAGTACGGACAGTCAGGCAATCAGTCGGCGCCCGGCTCCTACGGCCAGCCCGTACAGGGCCAGCCGTACCAGGGCCAGCCGTACCAGGGTCAGCCCATGCAGCCGCACGGCCTGCCGACCCAGCACGGCCAGCCGTATCCGCCGTACGCGATGAGCCCGGAGCATCCGCAGGGCACCACCATCCTGGTGCTCGGTGTGCTCAGCATCGTGGTCCCGGTGATCGGCTTCGTGGCTTGGTACATGGGCCACAAGGTGCAGCGAGAGATCGACGAGTCCGGTGCGGTCTACAGCAACACCGGCAACATCAACGCCGGCAAGATCATCGGGATGATCATGTCCATCCTGACCATCGTCGGCGCCGCGTTCTTGATCGTCTACGTCATCTTCATGATCATCATGCTGGTCGGCATGTCGGCCAGCATGCCATGATCATCTGAGCCTCACGGCACAGCAGCCTTCGGGCCTCGGGCACCTCGCCCGGGGCCCGTTTCAGCTCGCTGGGACCAAGATCGACAACGCGATGATCGCCGCACCCATGCTGGTCAGGATGATCACGTCGAAGAACCGACTCCGGACCCGAAGCAGCCCGGCCTTCTCGGTCGGCAGCAGGAGTCGTTCGAGTCCACCGACGGCCAGGAAGGCGCCGACCACCAGGCAGCCCAATCGCCACTGGCCGATGGCCACGATCACCAGCCCGGCGATCATGCCGGCCACCACCACCGCCAGCGAGGCCATCGCGGTCGGGCTCAGCGCGGGTGGTCGCGGCCGACGGCTCTCGGGGGCGTTCACACTCATTCCCAGCGCACCGTACGGCCCGCGATCCGCCAACGCTGCTTGGCCATTCTGGCCACCACGTCGATCAACAGCTCGCGCTCGTTGATCTTGATCCGTTCGTGCAGGGACTCCTCGGTGTCGTCGTCCAACACCGGTACGGCGGTCTGGGCCAGGATGGCGCCGCTGTCCACGCCGTCGTCCACCAGGAACACCGTCGCCCCGGTGATCTTGACCCCGTACTCCAGGGCGTCGCGGGCGCCGTGCATGCCGGGGAAGCTGGGCAGCAGAGCCGGATGGGAGTTGATCAAGCGGCCGCCGAAGCGTTCCAGGAAGGTCGGCCCGACCAGCTTCATGAAGCCGGCCAGCACCACCAGATCCGGTGCATAGCCATCGACCAGGTCGCGCAGCCCGAGGTCCCAAGCGGCCCGGTCGCCGCCCTTCTGCAGGCGATGGACGAAGGTCGGGATGCCAACCGTCTCGGCGCGCTCCAGCCCGGCGATGCTGTCACGATCGGCGCCGACGGCGACGACCTCGGCGCCGAAGCCGGGATCGGCCTGAGCGTCGATCAGGGACTGCAACAGCGTGCCCGAACCGGACACCAGGACGACCACGCGGAAACCCACGTCCGGCAGCCTATCTGCATCAGCGGCAGCGCAAGGAGTCCGGCTCAGGCGGTACGACGCCGGCCGTCCGACTGGGCCGTCGCGCCCTTGTCCGGGGCCGGCTTCCGATCCGAATCCTCCGAGTTCGCGGCCGGCTTGTCCGACATCGCCACGGTGTCCTCACGGTCCGGATCGTCGGTCGTCTCGGTTGCGACCGGCTCCTCCGGACTCCTGCGCTCGGAGTCCACCGACCCTGCTGCACCCTTGGTGGCGATCGTGTCCTCGGTGTCGCCGGCCTCGGCCGGGTCCTCGCCCCGATCCGAGTCCTCAGGATCCCGCTCGACCACACGTTCGGGGCCCTTCGTCGGCTCCGTCTTGGCCGCGGTCCCGGCATCCGAGGTATTGGCCGCCGCGCGCTCGGCCGAGGTCCGCCGCAGTTGGGCGATCAGTCCGAACACCGCGCCGCAGACCAGGCCCGCCAGCCCGAGCAGCGTCCCGCTCATCACCAGCAACTCCAGCAGCCGCGGGCCGGCACCGGCCAACCGACCGTCGCCGAGATCACCGCCGGTGACCCAGGCGAGCGCGGTGAAGACCAGGCCGGCGAGGAGGCCGGCCAAACCACCGACCAGCGCCGTCTCGTCGAACCGGGCGGCGGGCCGGCGGCGTACCACGATCAGGGCGGCGACCGCACCGGCCAGCACGCCGGCCGCCAACCAGAGCAGGGCTCGATCCGGTCCGGGCCCGGCCGCCGGCAGGGCGCCCAGAACCGGGATCGAGGGCAGCAGACCGAGGGTGACGTCCGACGGGGCGACCACCGAACCCTGTCCGATCGAGAAGCCGGCACCGAGCGCGTAGCTGGTGCACCAGACCACGACGTTGGGTACGAAGGCGGCCTGAGCCGCCCAGAGCGCGATGCCGCCTACCGTCCCGGCGCCGAGTCCGGCGGTCAACGCGGCGATCCGTTCGTGATGCAGCACGATGCCGGTGACCAGCACGGCGACCCCGGCCAGCAGCAGTACGCCGACCGCACACGCGACCGCCATCGGGACCGGCCTGGCCCAGTGCGGAAGACGATCGATCAGTCGGACCCGCAGCCCGCGAACGGTCCCCCAGGTCGATCCGACGGCCGCGATCAGGGCTGCACCGACGATGCCGCGCGGGATCTCGACGCCGCTGCCCAGACCGACCGCGGCAACGACAGCGGCATAGCTGACGGTGCAGAGTCCGATCGTGCCCAACATCACCCGGCGCCGTTCTTCGGGCTCGGGTGCGGCGTAGCGGACTGTGGCGCGAGCGCAACGACTGATCAGGAAGGCGATCAGCAAGCTCACGCCGAGCGGGACCAGGGACCAGCGAAGAGTGCCGAGCTGCGCCGGAGCGCCGTTGGCCAGCAGCCACAGCCGGGTGCCCAGCCGCAGGGCGTCGGTGACCTCACCGTTGGCGGCGGGCAGCCAGCCGACGACAGTCAGACCGGCCACGATCACCCATCCCGCCAGCGCCGTGACTGCGGCGCCGGCGACCGCAACCAGCTGCCAGCCGTACCGCGGTCCGGCGGGAGCCTGCCGCTGGTCGGGTATCGGCTCGGTCGGTTCCGTCGCGGTCAACCGGACGTCGGGAGCGGGACGCCCCGGGCGTCCGGGACGTCGCGGTGAGAGCAGGGAGGCCATGGCCCGTCCATGCTCACCCAGCCAATCCCTCATTCGGGTCAGACACGCCTAGCTGCCGGTTCGGAGAATTCGCCGACCCCGCGCAGCAATTCTTCGGTACTGCGCCAACGGGTACAGTTCAACCGGCCGCGACGCGGCGGCAGTAGTGAATCAGCAGGCAAGCAGGGAGTTTCGTCGAAGCATGGCCGGGACCGATCGGAACGCTCACCCACCACGCCGCGGACGCGGTCAGGACCAGGGTTCCGAGCAATCCGAAGCCGCCGCAACCCCACCCGAGCAAGCGGGCGACGCGGCCGAGGCGTCGACCTCCGATCACGGATCCGCCCAGCAGCCCGAGGCCCGAAGCACCGAAGAGGCCGTCGCCGCATCACGCCGGGCCGAGCGGATCACCGAGTTGCGCGAGCTACGGGACTCGGTCACCGGCAAGCACGGCTTGCCGAACAAACCGGACCGCCCGGACGTCGGCCACCGGCGCAACGTCGCCGAGGTGGACACCGAAACTCATCGCGGCCGCCGGGTCGGCCTGATCCTCGGCGCGGTCGCGATCGTGATCGCCGCCGCCGTGATCGCCGGTTTCCTGACCCTCGGCGAGGACAACACCCCGGTCGCCAAGACCCAGCCGACGACCACGACCACGGCTCCGACCAGCATGATCAGCGCGCAGACGATGCTGTCGCCGAAGAGCCTGCAGCAGGTCGTCGACGAGACCTGGAAGATCGACAACGACCAGCCCGCCGGCGACGAGAACGCGCCGGTGCCGGCCTGTCTGGCGGGTGGATCCGACGACGCTCCGAAACCGGCATCGGCGCAGGTTCGTACCCTCACCGCCGGCGGCAGCACCGATCCGACCGCGCTGCACCTCGCCCAGGCCTACAAGACGCCGGAGGACGCCACCGAGGCGTTCGCGATGCAGTCCAAGGCTCTCGGCGAATGCAACCTCAAGGGCAGCTACATCTCCGACTCCCGGGTGATCACCGGTCTGGGTGATCAGGCCACCGGGATCGAGTTGTCCGACGACGTCAAGGACAGCTACCGGGCCGTCGTGCTGAATCGCACCGGCCGCATGGTCAACGTTGTCGACGTCACCCAGAGCAAGGACACTCCGGATCTGAGCAAGACCGCGGAGGCGGTCGGCGACCTGACCAACAGCCAGTGCACGATCGCGGTCGGGGTGTGCGCCAGCGACCCGTCGATCACGCTCGGCCCGCCGCCGATCGGCGGTGACCAGCCCGGGTTCCTGGCGCTGGCCGACATTCCGCAGCCGACCAACGGCAAGGGCACCTGGGGAGGGCTGGAGCCGGGCTCGCCGGCCGACGTCACCACCTCCGGTTGCGAGAACGTCGACTTCGGCACGCTGCAGGCGGACAACCGGACGGCCCGCAGTTACGTGCTGACCGACAAGCCGAAGGGCATGCCGAAGACGTTCGGCCTGGACCAGATCGTGCTCAGCATGCGCAACGAGAAGGACGCGACCTCCGAGGTCAAGAGGATCGTCTCCAACCTCAAGTCCTGTGAGGACCGGCTGCCGACTGCATCGGTCGGTGGCTTCACCACCGTCACCGGTCACGGCGCCGACGCCACCGACATCTCCGGCACCGTGGCGCTGGTGAATCAAAAGGTGTCCGAGGACGAGACCTCGCGGTACCGGGTCGGCGTCATCGCCGCCGGGGACAAGCTGGTCTACACCTTCCTGCCCCGCGACGGCGACTGGGACTTCACCAAGAATCAGTGGGAAACGCTGGCCGTACGAGCCGGCGAGCGCGCCACGCAGGTCCGCTGAGCGGATTGATCAGGGCCGCCCCGCGGTCCGGAATGCCGGATAGATCGGCAGCGGTTTCTCGTCGGTCCATCGCTGGTTGAGCTTTGCCAACAAGCGCTCGGCGACCGCCCCCAGCCGGGGCAGTCGGCCGGTGCGCCGGGTGCAGCCGATGAAGACCTCCAACCGGCTGAGTTCGCGCGACCTCGTACTGGCGATGCCCCAGGTATGTGACTCCGCAAGGGCGTCTGCCAGCGGCCATTCGAACGATGCCAACAACCAGAACGCCGTCAGGTGGCTGACCGCCTCGTCGTACATCTCATCGTCGGCGGCCTCCGGTACGCCCTTGATCAACTCGGTCCGGTAGGCGACCGCCGCCTCGGCGTCGACCTCGGCAGGCAGCCGGTTGCAGCACCAGCAGGTCGGGAACGGCAACTGGGGATAGAGCCCGTCGAGCAGAGCGTGTCCGGGACGGGCGAATTCGAAGTCGATCAGCCGTACGCCTGCCGACGTGTTGATCACGTTGTCCGGACAGGAGTCCCGATGCACCAGGACGGTGAACGCGTTCGGCTGCGACACCGTCCTGCTGACCACCTCGATCTCGGCTCTGGTCTGCTCGTCGATCTCCGGCAGACCGAGCTGGCGCAGCTGATCACCGAGCCCGCGGACTCCACCGTCCAGGGCACTGGCGTACGCCGGCAGGGCATGATCACGGCGCAGGTCGGCCGGTCCATCCAACTCGGCAACCAGCCGGTCCCAGAGCTCCAACCGGCCGGCGGTCGCGGCATGCAGCGCACCGAGTCGGCGGACATAGTCCAGCAGGACGATTCGGGCTGCCGCCCCGTCGTTGCCGAGCAGGGTGCCCGCCAGATCGGGTGCGGTGCCCAGATCATCGAAGATCATCAAGCCGAGCCGCGGGTCGACGCCCCGACAGGCCGGCATGTGCTCACCCGGAGCGATCCGGGTCAGGAACATCGCCGCGGTCGCCTCCTGATAGAGGCGCTGCCGCACCTGCTGATCGGCTTGCGGGTCGTCGAATCCGACCGTCTGCTTGACGATCAGCGACCGGCCGGGCTTGGATCCGTCAGCGACCCGAACCCGAACGACGGTGTTCCGTCGGTCTTCCTCGGACAGGTACTCGACCAGTTCCACCTGCTCGCCGAGCAGGTCACCGACAGCGGCGAGCAGTTCAGTCACGGGCCGAGTATTGCAGGATTCGGCAGTTGATCTTGGTCGATCGCGACCGGCAGATCCCGGGACCCGGGTCAGATCTGCAGCAGCTTGTCGACGTCCTCGACCGACAGCTGCCGGCCGAAATCGGCCACCTCGAAGGTCTCGGCGAATTCGATCGAGTCGGCTCGCGGGCCGTACACCCGGTGCAGTGCCGGCCGGGCGTTCTCGGCTGTGCGGATGTACTGACTCCAGTGCTCCAGCACGAACTGATGGGCGGCATCGGTATCGGACGGATCGGGAACGCTGTCGGCGAGCCCGGACTGTTCCGGGGTCAGCCCGAGGAACTGACTGGCATGCGCGACACATGCGGCCAGCTTGCGGTCGAGGACGGACGTGATGTCCACCGCGATGTCGGGGCGGTGCCGATCCACGCTGCCGTAATCGATCATCTTCAGCACCACCGGCAACTGCGGCAGCGGCGGCACCGACCGGCACCGGTTGGGCAGCACCGACACCGGCAGTGCCTTGCGCACCAACCGCCCGGCCAACCGGTTGTCGTTGTGCCCCGGCTCGTCATCGGTGAAGGTGATGATCAGATCGGTACGCCATTGCCGGACCGTGCGCAGCATCCGTTTCCGCAGGGCCGGCGTGTCAGCCAGGTCACCGTCGTGCTCGTCCCAGATCTCGTAATCGGCCAACCCGATGATCTTCGACGCCTCGTACGCCTCGGTCGCGCGTACCCGCGCCAGCGCCTTCGGGCCAAGGTGGAAATGCCCTGCGTCGCCGTTGGTGATCGTCACCACCTTGATGAAGTGGCCCTGGTCGGCCAGCAGGGACAACGTCCCGGAGGCGTACTCCTCTGCCTCGTCCGGGTGGGCGGCGACGACGAGGATCTTCAGCCGGTCGGTCATGACTCTCCATTCGGTGGTTTCGTTGTTGATCTTGATCTGGGCATCAGGCCGAGGTCACCTGATGCGGACCCCGACTGCCGGTGCTGAGGATGTGCCGGCGGGCACTGCGCAGACTGAGCAGGGTGGCGCCGCGCAACGCCGCGGACCGACCGAGCGCCGCCCGCGTCACCCTCGGGACCTCGTGGGGCATGAAGGTCAGCGCGTTCGCAGTCGCCTGGACCAGGGCATCGCCGTGCTGCTCGACACTCGGTCCGGCGAGCACGATCAGTTCGGGATCGAGGATCGATGTCACCGCCGCCAACCCGACAGCGAGCCGCTCGGCCAGTGCCTCGACGTCGTCACCGATCTGGGCCAGTACCGAGTTGTGCAGCAGTTGTTCCAGGAAGACGCCGCCGCCGGGCACGGGCCGGGCGAGCTTGTGCGGGGTGGGCGCGGGGACGGCGCCGAAGTCCGGTGCGACCAAGCTGCCGATCTCGCCGGCCAGGCCGTGCCGGCCGAGCATCAGCTGGCCGTCTCTGAGGAACGCGATCCGGGTGCCGGCGCCGACCCACAGCAGCGCAACCGCCTGTGCTTCGGCAGCGCTGCCGTACTCGTACTCGGCCATCGCGACCAGGCTGACGTCGTTGCCGGTGAACACCCTTCGCTGCGGGAGTGCATCGGTCACCGCGGCGATCAGGTCCACTCCTTCCCAGACCGGCAGGCGGGTGCTGTGCCGCAGTCGGCCGCGGTCCGGATCGACGATGCCAGGCAGGCCGAGGGTGATGTCGGAGACCGCATCGAGCGGGTGCCCGGTGCGCTGCAGCGCCTTCTCGATCACCGTACGGATGGCCGTACCGATCTCGTCCTGCTGCGCCACAGCGTTGTCGGCAACTCCGCGACCGACCAGATCGCCGTCGAGATTGCGGATCTCGGCCTCGAGTTGTCCGGCGTCGACCACCAACCCGGCGACCAGCGCAACGGCGTTGTTGATCTGCCAGAGCACGGCCGGCGGACCGGACCGACTGGGTTTGTCGCCCGCCCGCCGGACCGGGCCGGCCTCCTCCACCCGTAACAGCAGCCGGGCGGCCGCGGGTTTGGAGAGTCCGGTCCGTTCCTCGATCTCCGGCCGGGTCAGCGGCCCGTGCTCGAACAGGGCCTCCAGGACGACCCGGTCAAGGATTGAGTTCATCTCGTCAGCGCAGCAGCAGTTCGGCGGTGTCCAGGAACCGGCGTCCCCGGTCGTGCTCGCCGAACGAGCTGACGAACAGCCCACTGCTGACCCGTTCCAGGTACGCCCACTCCCAGATCGCGTCCCGGTCCAGTCCGGTCCGGTCGGCGGCCAGCGCGCAGTAACGGTTCATCAGCCGGTGCGGGTCGCCGGCCACCAACCAGCGGGACCAGTCCCGCAGGGTCACCCCCACGTCGTACGCCGGCTCGGCCAGGAAGCCGTCCGGATCCACGAACACGTGCCCGGCCACCGCACCGGCACGGTCCTGAAGCACCTGAAGGGCGTTGCCCGGATGCGGATCGCCGTGCACCACCACCCATTCGTCGCGCGGCACCTCTGCGCGACGCCGGGCGCATTCCAGCGCCTGCTCGATCACCTGCTCCGGACACGGACGATCGAGCCGCTGCCAGAGCTCGGTGATCATGGTCGCCAACTGCTCGGCCTTGTTCCAGGACTGGGATTCATACGGTTCCCGCGACACCTGCCAGGCGACCGGCAGCAGCTGGGTCAACACCTCGAGCTGTTCTTCCGGTTCCGGCGCTGTGCTCTCGATCAGCGGCGCCAACGGCCTGCCGAGCCGTTCCAGCAGCGCTGCCTGCCGGCCGGGGTCCGAGCGCAGGATCCTGACATAGCCGCGCCCGTCGGCCCGTTCGAGCAGCCGGAGTTGATCTTGAAAGCCGAGCTGCGGTACGGAGACCTTGAGCACGGCCTCGGAGTCGTCGGCGCAGCGGACCAGGGCAACAAAAGCGGCCGTGCCGCCCTCCAGCAACGGTCCGAGTTCCAGGCCCCAGTTCGAGCAGAGACCTCTGACCACTCCGTCCAGTTCGGCCAGCCAGGATTCTGCACCCTGGCTGACCGCACGGGACCGGACCTCGTCCGGGAGCGACAGCACAGCCGTCAGCTGATCAAGGAAAGATGATCAAGGTGGTTGGTCAACCCGATCAGGCGTTGATGATCTTGCGCATCAGCTCAGCGGTCTCGCTGGGCGTCTTGCCGACCTTCACCCCGGCAGCTTCCAGCGCCACCTTCTTGGCCTCCGCGGTCCCCGAGGATCCGGAGACGATGGCGCCGGCATGGCCCATTGTCTTTCCCTCCGGCGCGGTGAAGCCGGCCACGTAACCGACCACCGGCTTGGAGACATGGGCCTTGATGTACTCGGCAGCGCGCTCCTCGGCGTCGCCACCGATCTCACCGATCATCACGATCGCCTTGGTGTCGGGGTCGGCCTCGAAGGCAGCCAGCGCATCGATGTGGGTGGTGCCGATGACCGGATCGCCACCGATGCCGATGGCGGTGGTGAAGCCGATGTCGCGCAGCTCGTACATCATCTGGTAGGTCAGCGTCCCGGACTTCGACACCAGGCCGATCGGCCCCTTGCCCGCGATGGTGTGCGGGGTGATGCCGGCCAGCGATTCGTCCGGGGTGATGATGCCCGGGCAGTTCGGCCCGATGATCCGGGTCTTCTTGCCGATCGAGTAGTTGTAGAACTCGGCGGAATCCTTCACCGGGATGCCCTCGGTGATGATCACCAGCAGACCGATCTCGGCGTCGATGGCCTCGATCGCGGCGTCCTTGGCGAAGGCCGGCGGGACGAAGGCGACCGACACGTCAGCGCCCGTCTTCTCCATCGCCTCCGTGACCGAGCCGAACACCGGGAGCTCGGTGCCGTCGAAGTCGACGGTGGTCCCGGCCTTGCGCGCGTTCACGCCGCCGACGATGTTCGAGCCCGCCTGCAGCATCAGTCGGGTGTGCTTGGAGCCCATCCCACCGGTCATGCCCTGGACGATGATCTTGCTGTCAGCGTTCAAAAAGATCGACATGGTTCGTGCTTCCTCTTCTCTGCTGTCAGCCGATCACTGGGCGGCGAGCTCTGCGGCCTTGGCCGCGGCTCCGTCCATCGTGTCGACCTGAGTCACCAGCGGGTGGTTCAGTTCGTTCAGAATCGCCCGGCCCAACTCGACGTTGTTCCCATCGAGGCGGACGACCAGCGGCTTGGTGGCGTTGTCGCCCAGGATCTCCAGTGCGCCCTTGATGCCGTTGGCGACCTCGTCGCAGGCGGTGATGCCGCCGAACACGTTCACGAACACCGTGCGGACCTGCTCATCACCCAGGATGACGTCCAGGCCGTCAGCCATCACCTGGGCGTTGGCACCGCCGCCGATGTCGAGGAAGTTGGCCGGCTTGACGTCGTACCGCTCGCCTGCGTACGCGACCACGTCCAGGGTGCTCATCACCAGGCCTGCGCCGTTGCCGATGATGCCGACCTCGCCGTCCAGCTTGACGTAGTTCAGGCCCTTCTCCTTGGCCTTCACCTCGAGCGGATCGGTGGCCACGTTGTCGACCAACGCGGCGTGATCGGGATGCCGGAAGTCGGCGTTCTCGTCGAGGGTGACCTTGCCGTCCAGCGCGATGATGTCGCCGGCGCCGGTCTTCACCAGCGGGTTGACCTCGACCAGCGTCGCGTCCTCAGCTGCGTAGACGTCGTACAGCTTGATCAGCACCGGAACGATCTTGGCGCCGGTCTCCGGGTCGAAGCCGGCCTCGGCCACGATCTCCTTGGCCTTGGCCTCGTCGATGCCGACCACCGGGTCCACCGGCACCTTGGCCAGGGCCTCGGGGCGCTCGACCGCGAGCTGCTCGATCTCCATACCGCCCTCTTTGGAGCACATGGCGAGGTAGCGGCGCTCGGAACGATCCAGCAGCACCGAGAAGTAGTACTCCTCGGCGATGTCGGCGCCCTCGGCCACCATCAGCTTCCTGACGACGTGGCCCTTGATGTCCAGACCGAGGATCTCCTCGGCACGTTCGGCGGCCTCGTCCGGGCTCTTGGCGATCTTGACCCCGCCGGCCTTGCCACGGCCCCCGGTCTTCACCTGGGCCTTCACCACAACAACCGGTGTGCCCAGCTCGGCGGCTGCGGCCTTGGCCTCGTCCGACGTCGTCGCGGTGATCCCCCGCAGAACGGGGACGCCGTGCGCCTCGAAGACATCACGCGCTTGGTACTCGTACAAGTCCACCGCGCTCAACCTCACTCTCGTAGTGACTCATCTGCGGTAGCAGACGGCGGCAGCCTAACGCGGCTGAGCGTGGCCCGATCAGTTGGGTCGCGGGGCAGGAGCGAAGTGCGAGCGGGGCTGTTGGGCAGCTGCCGAGATGGCCTCAGACGGCCGGTTGGCGGCGTACGTTGGTCCGCACCCAGTCGACGACCTCGTCCATCCGCGCGCCGGGAGTGAAGATCCCAGTCACCCCGAGGTCGGCCAGCGGACCCAGGTCTTCCTGGGGAATGATGCCGCCGCCGAAGACCACGATGTCGGTGGCGTCGTTCTCGGCCAACAACTCCATCACCCGGGCGAACAGGGTCATGTGGGCACCTGACAGCACAGAGAGTCCGATGCCGTCGGCATCCTCGGCGATCGCCGTACTGACGATCTGCTCCGGAGTCTGGTGAAGACCGGTGTAGATGACCTCCATGCCGGCGTCGCGCAACGCTCGGGCGATCACCTTGGCGCCGCGATCATGTCCGTCCAGGCCAGGCTTGGCGACCACGATCCGCAGTTGTCCGCCGGCCGGCTCGGCACCGCCGGATCCCAGCTCCCCGGAACCTGTCGGGATCGACCCTGTCTCCATGCGACGAGAGGTTACTCCGGCGCGATCACCGCCGTACGTGTCACGCCGGACCCGCTCGGACAGGCGGCGTTCATCTTCTGGTCCCGACGAGCCGACCCATACCGGTGCGAGGATGGGTGTGCGCTTCGTCACCTCGCGACAGCAAGCAGTGCGCCGTCGCGTCTGCAGGAGAATTGTGTTGCCCACCGCATCACCTCCCAGACCCGCCGGCTCGGCCCGAACGGCACCATCCGCCACGGGCCCGGCGCCGGCCGGTGTACGCACGCGCGCATTGCCCTCCCGGATCCGGGTCGCGCTGCTGAGCAGGTCCCGCGTGCGCGCGATCGATCGACGCTGGCACCGCTTACGCCGGGCTCTCCGACTCCCCCACCTTCGGGCGCTGCTCTCGGTCTGGGTACGCATGTGGCTGCCGGCCTGGTTCGCCGCCGCGCTGATCGGAGTTGCAGGCGTGACCGCGGCGGCGGTCACCGACCTGACCGCACCGGCACCCTCGGCCGCCACTCAACGTGTCGTGCATCATCCAGCCCCGCTGCCGCAGTACGACCGCAACGACGGCGCCGCGCCCCAACCACGCCTGAACACCCCGGCGCAGAACCGCGTGCTGGCGGCGCAACGGCACTACCAGCTCGCCACCGAACAGCAGATCATTGCCGAGACCGCGGTCCAGACCTTCGCGGCGGAACGGCGGCAGGCGCTGAAGAATGATGCGGAGCAGACCGAACGCACCCAGGAGGAGATCTTCGCCGAGCGGGAGGCACGACGGATCCGGGCGATGGTGGCTCGGGAGGTGGCCGAACGGCTCCGGCGCGAGCAGGCAGCGGCCGAGGCCGAGGCGGCCCGACAGCGCGCGGCCGGGACCGAACCACCGGCCCAGACCGCGCAGGCCGGCGACACGACCACGTCGATCTCCGCCGCGAACGGGACCGATCCGGTCATCGGCCCCGGTACTGGCGCGATGCCGGTCGCGTCCGGTTCCATCGGGGCGCGTTTCGGTGCGTACGGCTTCTGGTCCAGCTACCACACCGGCGTTGACTTCCGGGCCGGCTACGGCGAGTCCGTACACGCCGTGGCCGACGGGGTCGTGACCTATGCCGGCAACGGCGGCGATTGGGCCGGCAACCATGTCGCGATCCAGCACGCCGACGGCATCTCCACGATGTATTCGCACCTGTCGGCCATCGACGTCTCGGTCGGCCAGACGGTGACCGCAGGACAGGTCATCGGGCGGGTCGGGCAGACTGGTCGCGCGTTCGGCCCACACCTGCATTTCGAGGTCTATCCGGCCGGCGTCAAACCGGGTGATGTCTACAAAGCGGTCGATCCGCTGCCCTGGCTGAACAGCATCGGCGTCCACCCGCACTGACCCGAACCTGCGTGCACAGCGCAGGCGGTTGCCAAAGGAACCGCAAGCGCTTGCCAAGATGTCCTCAGGACTCTCCCCGAGGTTTGGCGGCCCGTTATTCATCCGTTATGGTCTTCGAGTGCCTGCCGCCCGGGGGGTCAAATTTCGGGCGTTCGGCAAGTCATCAGGGCTTGGTACGGACACCGGTGGGGGTGTCATCCCAGGGCCCTGCCGTCGAGCAAGGAGAACGTCCCGCGTGCGATCGCAACAGCGCAAGCATGGTCAGCCCCTGCGGAGTCTTCGGGCAGCGACCGGCGCAAAAGCCTTCGGGACCGCTAAGCGGCAGCGGGCCCGCCGGGCGATCGAAGAACTGGAGAAGGACAAGCGCGGCTGGATCCGGCACGGCATCGCCGCGCTGGCGATCGCCGGTCTTGGCCTCGGCGCAGCCGGGGCCGTCGCGCTCACCGGTTCGGCCAGCGAGGTCGGCGCCGGTGCGGCTCCGGGCGTCTCGGTCGCGGCCAATGCAGATGGAAACAACGCGCTCTCCGGCCGCGGGGACGACACCAGCCGGACGACCCAGCGGCAGTCGCTGACCGGCAATCAGGCGGGTCAGTCCGGAGAGCCGCTGGACGGCACGGTCGACATGACCGCCCGCCGCGATGCGCAGAAGAACGCCAAGGTCACCGACACCAGCACCGAGAACAGCGCCGCCAGCAAGGCCGGCGCGCGCCGGGCCGAGGCACTGAAGTCCGCCTCCGCATCGTCGGAGAAGCTGTCCACCAAGCTCAGCAAGGAAGAGCGCGAGCGCCAGCTCGCCCAGGCTCGCGCCGGCGCCGGCGCCGACACCGGCAGCACGACCACCGGGACCAGCACCGATACCGGCAGCACCCACTCTCAGGATCTGACCAGTTCCAGCTCCAGCGACGGCCAGGCGACACTGCCGGTCGCGAAGGGCTCGTACAGCATCGCGGCCACGTTCGGCCAGGTCGGCTCGTGGGCTCGCTACCACACCGGCATCGACTTCGCCGCCCCGATCGGTACGCCGATCCACGCGACCGCCAACGGCGTGATCACCAACGCCGGCATCGGATCGGCCAGCAGTTGGGCCGGCAACTACGTGACGCTCAAGTTCGCCGACGGACGGCAGATGCTCTTCGCA
>DATCVL010000410.1:0-19438 GCA_036566865.1 Microlunatus sp. | reverse complement strand
GCGCGGCCCGGATGCGTCGTTTTCCAACTCCGGTGGGGAAACGTACGGAAGGCGCCGGGGATGGGGGCGCCGTTTCCAGCTCTGGGCGGAAAACGTACGGAGGGTGCGCGGCCCGGCGACTGCGCCGATGGGTCAGCCGGCCGGCTTCTGAGCGCTCGCGGCCATCTCCGGATCCCAGGCGCAGGCGTCCTTGGCCGATTCGCTCTGCGGTGACGCCGACGACGTGCTGGTGCTTTCGCTCGAGTTGTCCGAGCTGCTGGGCTTCGGCGACTTCTTCTTCGGCGGCTTCTTCGCCTCACCCAGCGACTTCTTCACCTGCTCCCGCATCAGGTCGAAGTTGGGGTCCGGGCTGAGGAAGCCGTTGACGCCGTGTTTGAAGACCAGGCTCCGTACGTTGCCACCCTTCACCCGACCGCTCAGGTTGACGAAGGCGGGCAGGGCTTCCTGCGGGATGTCGGTCTTGACGATCTCCTTGCCTGCCTTGGCGATCGCCTCGTAGCGGGTCAGCACATTCGCCGGTTTGGCCTGGTCGATGATCGCGTTCACCATGCAGCGCTGCCGGTCCATCCGCTGGAAGTCGTCGGCGCCGTAGCGGCCGCGGGCGAACCACAGTGCCTTTGCCCCGTTCAGGTGTTGGTCGGCACCAGGCTCCAGCCATGACTTCGGCGGGATGTGCAGATCGGTGTTGCCGCCGATCGCCACGTAGGTGTTGATATTGACCGTGATCCCGCCGAGTGCGTCGATCAACTCCTTGAAGCCGTCCAAGTTGATCAAGACGTAGTAGTCGATCTTGAGCCCGAGCGCGTCACCGACCGAGATCTTCAACGCATCCGCGCCCAGGTTGTCGGTCTTGCCGAGTACGTCCTTGGGCACCGTGTTCGGCACGTTGTCGTACATCGCGTTGAGGAAGTACTCGGCGTTGTCGCCGTTGCCGTCGGTGAATCCGTCCGGGTAGTACTTGTGCAGCGGCGAATCTTCCGGGAACGGCATCCGCGCGGTGTTGCGGGGCAGGCTGATCAAGGTGGTATCGCCGGTCTTGGTGTCGATGCTGGCGACCATCACCGTGTCGGTACGAGTACCGGTCCGGTCGGCGCCGGCGTCGCCGCCCAGCAGCAGCACGTTGACCCGCGGGGTGTCGGCCCACGGATCCTTCCGATGATGCGTCGGCTGCGACGAGGGCCGGGTCGCGCTGTTGGAGTTCTTCGAATTGTGGAAGACGGTCGTCACCAGACTGGCCTGGTCCGCGGTGTAGCGGGCACCGACCGCTGCCGGCGCGGCCACGGCGAACGACAGCACAGCGACCAAGGCAGCGGCGATGATCCGCTGCGCCCGACGCATCGGCCCCTTGGCCACACTCAAGTGGCTGACCACCACCACCGCGACCCAGGCCAGACCGATGATGATCAGCCCGACCGCGACCGCCCGCAGCGTGGTCGGATCGACCGCTGCGGCAACCACGGCCGGGGTGTCGACGAGCACCCAGGCGGTGACACCGAGGAAGAGTGCGAAGAAGACTCCCAGCACGATCCAGCCGATCAGCCGCCGGCGCGCCGCGATCAATCCGAGCCCGGGCACTACCGCGCCCGCGATGGTGAGCAGCACCGTACGGCTGAAGTCGTCACCCTCGGCGGCATCTGCCGCCCGGCGCGGCCGGGGTTGCTGTGGATCAGAACCGGGGTTGTCGCCGGCCGATGAGGAAGACTGCGCGGACGACTCGACGTGCTGGGGAAGATCCCAACTCCACTGGTCGGCGTCCGGCACGGACACTCCTCTTACTCGACGACAGATCCGGCTCTCCCGGGACACACCGCTACCCGGCTGAACCGGGACTACTGTAAAGGTCGGGCCTGAGAACGCCACAGATCGCCGTCTCAGGAATCCTGCCCAAGCTCAGCGTACGGCGTCACTTTGCTCCAACCGCACCTCAATCGGTAGTCTTGCCGGGCGTTCCGTGGCGCTGCTGCGGACGTATTGGTATGGAGGCGTCGCCTAGTCCGGTCTATGGCGCCCGCCTGCTAAGCGGGTTGAGGGCTCAAACCCTCTCGCGGGTTCAAATCCCGCCGCCTCCGCCAGTCGATGTCCCAGGACGTCGGGACAGCCCGAACTCTCCTACGAGGGTTCGGGCGGTTCTGTCTTGGGGGCGTGGAATATCCTCCCAGTCGCACCCATTGCGGAAGCTCCACCCCATGGCGGCAGCCACCTCCGGTACGGCTGCCACGAGCCCGCGCGGCTGCCTCGCAGAACCGGCGATCGGGTGAAGGTCAGGACGGGCCGGAGATGTAGTGCTGAATCGTGGGCCCGATCAGCCGGACAAGGGTCTCCTGGTCCGCCGAAGCCAGCGGCTCCAGGGCGACGACATAGCGCGCAAACGCGAGACCGATCAGCTGCGAGCCGATCAGCTGGGAGCGCAGCTGGGCGTCGTCGGCGGTGATCACCTGCTCGATCCGGGCGACGATCTCGCGTTCGACGAACTCCTTGAACGGCGTCGCGGCGCCGGATTCGGCCGACCGCATCAGGGCGAAGATCGGATCGAAGCGTTCCCGATCGCCCCAGATGCCGACGAAGTGACGGACCAGGCGCTCACCGAGGCCGTCGGTACCGGGGGCCAACAGGGCAGTGATCCGCTCCGGAACGATTGCCGGAAACTGCATCGCCGTGGCGAACAACTGCGCCTTGTTGGTGAAGAAGTAGTGCACCATCGCCGGGTCGACCTCGGCCTCGGCCGCGATCGCGCGGATCGTCGACCCGGCATAACCGCGCTCGCCGAAACTGCGCCGGGCGGCGGCCAGGATCCGTTCCCGACTCTGCTCGCCGGTACGCCAACGGCCTGGCCGGTTGTTCTCCTGCGGCACGTTCGGATCGTACTTCACCAACTGTTGAAGAAACCGCAGTGCGCTGTTAGCGTCAAACTCCAACAACTGATGAAGTTTGACGAAGGGCTCGGGGATGAGTGACTACACGATCGATCTTCATGCCGGCAACGCCGCTCCGGCCCAGGTCGCGCTGATCGGCGGAAAGGGTGCCGGTCTGCGTTCGCTGACCGCCGCTGGCTTTCAAGTCCCGCGCGGATTCGTGATCACCACCAACGCCTACCGCGAGGTCGTCGACGCTGCCGGGCTCACCGGCATGGATCCCGAACGGTTGCGTGCGGAGATCTTGCGGATCGCGATTCCGCCCGAGATCGCCGACGAGATCCTGGCCGGCCATGCCGCCCTTGCTGCGGAGAGCGTCGCGGTCCGATCCTCCGCAACGGCCGAAGATCTCGCGGGCGCCTCGTTCGCCGGACAGTACGACAGTTATCTCTCCATCCCTGACGGGGAAGGCGTGCTCGACGCGGTCCGCCGTTGCTGGGCCTCGTTGTGGACGCCGAGGGCCGTCGACTATCGAGCTCAGAATCACCCGGCCGATGATCAACTCGCGATGGCGGTTGTGGTGCAGACGATGGTGCCGGCCGAATCGGCCGGCGTGCTCTTCACCGCCGACCCGGTGTCGGGCCGCCGTGATCGGATGGTGCTCGAGTCGGTGGCCGGGCTCGGCGAAGCACTGGTCAGCGGGACGGCGACCGGCGAACACCTCAGCATCGACAAGACGACGTTGTCGATCACCGGCCAAGGCGGCCCCGGTGCGGCGGTGGTGCGCGAGCTCGCCGACCTCGGGGTGCGGGCCGAGCAGGCGTTCGGCGGTGCCCAGGATCTCGAGTGGGCGTACGCCGACGGGCGCTGCTGGTTGCTCCAGGCACGTCCGCTGACCGCCCTGCCCGACGAACCACCGGCCGATGCCCGACGGGGTTCGCCGCTACGGCGGTTGCACCGCGGTCGGAAGAGCGATCAGCAGCCGAAGCCGAGCCCGTTCGCGATCACCGCAGATCACCTGCCGCAGCCGCCGTACCCGATGGATCTTGCCCTGTTCGTCCGGCCCGCGCTGAAGGCAAGTCTCGATGCAGCCCGGTCCGCGGGCTTGAGGCTGCCGCCGCTGGACGAGGTGCTGGTGGAGATCGATGACGGCGTGGTGCAGATCCGGCCGCCGAGGTTTCGTCTCGGCCGGCATGCCGTACGCGGCCTGCCGACAGCCGTGCCCAGGCTGGTGCGCCTGTTGCGGACCAGCACCGCGGACTGGAGAGCTCGTTCGGATGAGATCTTCATGCCGTTGGCCAGGAGGCGGGACGGCGACGACCTGACCGGTCTGACCGATCAGCAGCTTCTTGATCAAGTCAACGAACTGTTCGCCACCGCCGGAAGGCTGGCGCCGAGCCGTTTCGGCGCGATTCCGGCCGGTGTCGCCGCGGACCTGCTGGTCGGTCTGCTGCTCCGTCCGATGGTCGGATCGGCGCGAGCCGAGGTCCTGCACGTCGACCTGATGGCGGACATCGACTGCGTCACCACGCGGGCGAATGCCGAGCTGGACCGGCTGGCCGAGAACGTACGCGAGGATCCGCAGCTGCGGGCGGCGTACGAACAGAGCGAGCCCGCGCATGTTGCGCAGCGGCTGGCCGCGTTCGCGTCGGGGCAGTTGCTGCTGGAACGGCTCGACGCCTACCTGGCCGACTACGGCTACCGGGAGCTCGCCATCCTCACGGTCGGACAGCCGAGCCTGCGGGAACGGCCGGAGGTCGTGCACGGATTGATCAAGGGACTGATCGGGCTGGAAGGCGCCGCCAGCACCGACCGCGACGGCCGGGCGCATCGCGCCCAGGCCGAGCTGTCCGCTCGAACCGGACCGGCTGCCACGATCCTGCGACCGGCGCTGCGGAAGGCGGTCGAGGTCGCCCGGGACGGGGTGGCGTTCCGGGAGGACAGTGACTACCGGCTGGCCATGGTGCCGGCGATAGCGCGGCGATTGCTGCTCGAACTCGGCGGGCGGATGGTCCGCCGCGGAGCGTTCGACGACCCGAGCGATATCGCCTTCCTGACACCGGCCGAGCTGGGACTGCCGCCGGATCAGGTGCGCCGGCTGGTGGAACGGCGTTCACGGGCGCGGTCGGCCGCGCTGGACGGCTACTCGATCATCCCGGTGGAGCTGTTGGGCGGGGCCGACAAGGGCTTGGTCAGCGGTACGCCGGCCAGCCCGGGTTCCTACGTCGGGACCGTCCGGGTGGTGCACGACGAGTCCGAGTTCGCCACGCTGCAGGCGGGAGAGGTGCTGGTATGCCCGTACACCAATCCGGTCTGGACGCCGCTGTTCGCGCTGGCCGGTGCGGTAGTGGTCGACTCCGGTGGTGCCGCCTCTCATGCGGCGATCGTCGCGCGGGAGTACGGGATCCCGGCGGTGATGGGCACCGGCAACGCCACCACGAGACTGACCGACGGCCAGCGGGTGCTGGTGGACGCCGATCATGGAACCGTCACAGCGGTCGCGCCCGCGACCGCTAACCGAGAACCGGCTGCCACGAGTGGGCGGGCCTGAGGTTCGGCGCCGGTGGCGTTCCGGGTGGATCGCGAGCCTTGCCGTCGGGAACATCGCCGCAGCAGTCGACGTTGGCATCGAGGATTGTGAAAGAAGGGCGGCCCTCGGCGACGCTGCCGAGGGCCTGTGCATGTGCGCTCGACGGTGAACGCACATAGCCGATCATCGACATTGATGATCAAGTTCAGCTGCTGTTAACCAGAGAGTTTCTGCTTTAGAGCATCAAGCTCCTGGGCAAGTCTTTCCGGCAACTTTGGGCCGATTCCGTCGAACCATTCTTCGATCAACACAATCTCCTGCCGCCACTCGTCCGGGTCCACCCGGCTGGCTGCGGCCAGTTCCGATTCTGTGACAGAAAGACCGTCGACGTCCAGTGCCCCAGCGGACGGCGTGGAGCCGATCGGCGTCTCGTCCGCCTCGGCTGTCTGGTCCAGCCGTCCGGCGATCCACTTCAAGACTCGGCTGTTCTCGCCGAAACCCGGCCACAGGAAGCCGCCGTCGTCTCCCCGGCGGAACCAGTTGACGTAGAAGATCTTCGGCAACTTGTGTTGATCGTGCTGCTCGCCGAGCCGGAGCCAGTGGCCGAGGTAGTCGCCGACGTGGTAGCCGAGGAACGGCAGCATCGCCATCGGGTCCCGGCGCACCACGCCGACCCTGCCGGTGGCGGCCGCTGTGGTCTCGCTGGAGAGGGTGGCGCCGAGGAAGACGCCGTGCGCCCAATCCCGGGACTGGATCACCAGCGGCACGGTGTCCTTGCGCCGACCGCCGAAGAGGATCGCGTCGATCGGTACGCCGTCCGGCGAGTCGAATTCCGGCGCCAGGATCGAGGTCTGTGTGATCGGCGTACAGAATCGACTGTTGGGGTGTGCGGCCGGTTCGATCCTCTTGCCCGGCTCGGCGCCGGTCGGCCCGGTCTGCGGGGTCCAGCTGCGGCCCTTCCAATCGGTCAGATGTGCCGGCGGAGTCGGCGTAGCGCCCTCCCACCAGACGTCGCCATGATCAGTCAGCGCGACATTGGTGAAGAGCGAGTTGCCCCGGTTCATCGCCAGCATCGCATTCGGGTTCGTGGCCCAACCCGTTCCCGGTGCGACACCGAAGAAGCCGTACTCGGGGTTGACCGCCCAGAGTCGACCGTCGGCTCCGAATCGCATCCAGGCGATGTCGTCGCCCAGCGTCTCGGCCTTCCAGCCGGGGACGGTCGGATCGATCAACGCCAGGTTGGTCTTGCCGCAGGCACTGGGGAAGGCCGCCGCGATGTGATAGACCCTGCCCTCGGGCGAGGTCAGCTTCAAGATCAACATGTGCTCGGCCAGCCAGCCTTCCTCGCGGCCGATCGCGCTGGCAATCCGCAATGCGTAACATTTCTTGCCCAGCAAGGAATTCCCGCCATAACCGGAGCCGTACGACCAGATCATCCGTTCCTCGGGGAAGTGGCTGATGTACTTCTCCGCGTTGCACGGCCACGGCACGTCGACGTCCCCCGGCTCCAGGGGTGCACCCACCGAATGCAGGCAGGGAACGAAATCATGATCATGGTCGCGGGTCATCGCGTCGAGGATGTCCGAACCCATCCTGGTCATGATCTTCATGCTCATCACGACGTAGGCGGAGTCGGTGATCTCCACTCCGAACATCGGCTGCTCAGCGTCCGTACTGCCCATGCAGAAGGGCACCACGTACATCGTCCGGCCGCGCATCGAACCGCGGTACAACTTGGTCATGATCATCTTCATCTGGTCCGGATCCATCCAGTTGTTGGTGGGGCCGGAGTCGTCGGGTGACTGTGAGCAGATGAAGGTCCGGTCCTCGACCCGTGCAACGTCATCGGGATCGGTCCGGGCATAGAACGAGTTCGGCTTCGCTCGGTCGTCCAGGCGGACCAAGGTGCCGGTGGCGATCAGCTCGTCGGCGAGCCGCTTCCACTCGGCATCCGAACCGTCGCACCAGCGCACGGCCCGCGGCTCGGTCAGATCGGCGACCTGCTGCACCCAGGCCAGCAACGCGGCGTGGCGGGTGGGCGGTTCTGCCGGACCGGGTTGGGTGACTGAACGGGCGCCTGTCGCGGTCACGGCGGCGGTGCGAGCGATTACTGCGGTCACGCGACTCCCTCGAAGTAGGACCAGTAGTGGTAGTGGTCTGACGATAGTCCACCAGCGCCACTGGTATTACAGGAAATCGCGGAAGCTGTCGTGTGAGCTGAATCACGCCGGACAGGTAATCGGTTGCCACCGCTCACCGACGTTCGGGATCAGGTTCGGGTCATGCCGGAACTGGCCTGACCACTGGTCTGAGTGGTCTGGTCTGGCAACGATTCCAGCTGCGTCGTCGGCCCGTCGGGTCCGAACCGCACGGGCGTACGAGATCCTCGGGGAGATCAGTGGAACTGCGGAATGATCAAGTACAACCCGAAGGCGATCATCATCCCGATCAAGATCAACAACGTCCATCCGCCGACCAGCGAGGCTCCGGGTCGGCGGCCCTCCGTCGCCGCAACCCTGGCGTTCGACAACAGCCGGATGCCGAAGGACAGCAGCAACGAGAACAAGGACGTGACGGCGATCGAGACGACCGCCACGATCAGCAGCGACTTCCAGTCGATCATTGATCCTCACCTGCCCGACGGTAGGGCTCAGCTGCCGGACTGGCGGACTGGTTGCTGGTCGCCGGCTCGGCGCTGCCGGGCGAGGATTCGGCCTCGCCCTGATCAGGTTCTTCCTCGTCCTGCAGCGCGGCGAGCTCTTCGGCCTGCCGGCGCTCCTTCTCTCGCCGCTTGGCCTCCTTGCGCTGGGCCTTGGCGATCTTGTTCGGCTTTGCAGCGTTGAGCACCAACACGTCGGGGCTCTCGGTGACGTTGGTCCGGTCGACCTGATTGCGCCGCGACACCGTCCAGATGATCAGACATCCGACGCCGAGCAGGGCCAGCAGCACGATGGTGCCGACGACGCCCTGGCCGGCGAGGAGGGCAGCGGCTCCGCCGACGATGGCGGCAGCGGGCAGGGTCAGCAGCCAGGCGTACACCATCCGGCGAGCAACGCTCCAGCGCACGTCGGCGCCCTTGCGGCCGACGCCCGAGCCCATGATGCTGCCGGTCGAGACGTGCGTGGTCGACAGGCCGAAGCCCAAATGGGAGGAGGCCAGGATCGTCACCGTGGTGGCGGCGCCGGCGGAGGCTCCCTGCTCGGTATCGATCTTGACGATGCCCTTGCCCATCGTGCGCATGATCCGCCAGCCACCGGAATAGGTGCCCAGGCCGATGGCCAGGCCGGCAGTCCCGATCACCCACCACTCGGGGCCGGTGCCCGACTCCTGCAGGCCGGCCGCGATCAGCACCAGGGTGATCACGCCCATCGTCTTCTGGCCGTCGGACGTGCCGTGGGCGAGTGCAACCATCGCCGCCGTGAAGGCCTGAGCGCGCCGATACCCTTGTTTGTTGTCCTTCTTCGGTATGTCCCGGGTCACACGATCGGCGATCTTGATCGCGGTCGTGGCGGCGAGGCCGGCCACCACCGGCGCAACGATGGCCGGCAGCAGCATCTTGGAGACGACCACCGAGTAGTTGACCGATGCCAGTCCGGCGCCGACGATCACCGCGCCAATAAGGCCGCCGAAGAGGGCGTGCGAGGAGCTCGACGGCAGGCCGAACAACCAGGTGATCAGATTCCAGACGATCGCGCCGCACAGGCCGGCCAGGACGATCTGTGGGGTCACCAGGTTGTCGTCGAAGAACCCGCCGGAGATGGTCTTGGCCACCTCGGTGGACAGCATGGCGCCGACGACGTTCAGGACGGCCGCCAGGAGCACTGCGACCCGCGGCGTCAACGCACCGGTGGCGATCGGTCCGGCCATCGCATTGGCGCTGTCGTGGAAGCCGTTGGTGAAGTCGAAGATGAGAGCGACGACGATGACGCAGATCACCACGAACAGGGCAACGGTCACGGTTTCCTCGCGACTTCTGGGCGGTAGCTGGCAGACCGCGACACCGATGCAGCCGGTCGAACCGGCGCCGCTCGATGAACCATAAATGACGGTCCGCTGTTACACCTATCCGAGCACCGAAGCCACCCGATATCCACGCCGCAGCCGGTACCCATTTGGGCGGACCGGGCACCGACCGCTAAGCTAAGTCGGCGTTGCCGGCCACAGTGCCGGCAACCTGCGCCCGTGGCTCAACGGATAGAGCATCTGACTACGGATCAGAAGGTTGGGGGTTCGAATCCCTCCGGGCGCGCCAGCGGTTCCCTTCTCGTCCGCGCCGACCTGTCGGCTCGCGTGACAGCAACCCTCCCCCGATACGCGGCTTCCAGCGACCCGGTATCGCCTCGTGACCACGGCTACAGCATCACGGTCGAGTGGGCGGTCCGGGACCTCCCGCACGTGAAACGCCGACGAGACCCGCGACAGGCCCCCGGCATCCGACGCCGATGCCAGGTCGACCCAGTGAATCCGCAGACCGGCGGCGTCATGCTCGTCGGCGCGAGGTGGGAGCAGTGAGCGGGCCAGTTCGACCGCCAGGCGAGTCTTGCCACAGCCTCCAGGTCCGACGAAGGTCAGCAGCCGCTGCCTCTCGGCCGTAGGTGCCGACTCGTGGCCGGGTCCGTTGCGCGTGCCCAACAGCAAGAGCCGCAACGACTGGAGTTCGCCTTCTCGACCGACGAAGCGGGTCACGTAGACCGGCAGACGCGTGGCAGGCTGCGACTCCCTCAGCATCGCGCTCGGCACCCCCTCCGCCGCTTCGTCGATCCTGCAAACGTAGCTGGCAGACAGCCATTAGCGTGGGGTTCACCCGCTCATGAGCTGACGGAGGACTCCGATGGCGACGTTGATGATCGACTTCATCACCTCTCTGGACGGCTACGGTGCCGCCGAGGGGTGGCCGGGATTCTGGGGCATGGAGAGCCCGGAGTATCTCGACTGGCTTGGGAAGCAGCCCGAACACACCGCGTTGCTCGGGGCCAACACCTACCGACTGATGTCGGGATTCGCGGACTCCGAGGAGGGGATGGACGAGCTGAATCGGATGTCCAAGATCGTCTTCTCGTCGACCCTGACCGAACCGCTGGCCTGGGCGAACACCCGGCTGGTTCGCGGTGACGCCGTCGAGGCCGTACGCGAGATCAAGGCCGAGACTGACGGCGAGCTGCACACCCTGGGCAGCGTCAGTTTGTGCCGATCGCTGCTCGACGCCGGCCTGGTGGATCGATTCCGGGTTGTCGTCTTCCCGGTGATCACGGGCGCGACCGGCCAGGAGCGGATCTACGACGACTATCCCGACGTGAAGCTCGAGCAGGTCGAGAGTCACGCCTTCGAAGGTGGTCTCCAGCTTCTGGAGTACGTGCCGACCGTCCTCGACGGACCGCCGAATCCGGTCGACCCGCCGAGCTGAACCGACGACGCCGTACTGATCGACGAACCGGACAGCTTGTTACGTTTCACATCCTGGACTGTTGATCTTGACCGCTCTTCGCGGCGAACCCTACTGTGACGAACCTCACGTACCCATTCCCCGGGTACGTGGTCCCAACGGCGGGACCCCTGCGGAGGTGGTTCATGACACCGCTGAACTTGTCACGACGAACGCTGCTCGCATCCGGAGGCCTGGCGATGCTGGCCGCTGGAACATCCGGCTGTGAGGTGGTGTCCTCAGGCAGGGATGCCGCGCTGGTCCGGCCGAACAAGGAGCCCGCGCCCGGGCGGCGTACCGAGATCGAGATCTACAACCTGTGGGGCTCGGCGGTGGGGAGCGGCATCGTCGCCTGCGCCGAGGAGTTCGAGAAGTCCCAAGAGGACATCGGCGTACGAGTCACCTTCGCGCCGGCCAGCGCCGACAGCGTCCAGCAGAAGTTGTTCACCGCGATTGCCGGTGGCCAGGCGCCCGACATCGGCTTCACCGACGCGTCGCTGGCACCGTCCTGGACCAAGTTGTCGATCATGACCGACCTGACGCCGTACTTCGAACGGGACGGCATCGAACTCGACGACTTCTTCGAGGTCTGCGCGAAGAGCATGGCGTACAAGGACCGGATCTGGAGCGTCCAGTGGGACGCCGACGCCAACTTCCCGTTCTTCTGGAACAAGACCTTGTTCGAGAAGTGCGGCTTGGACCCGGAACGCCCGCCGAAGACGATCGACGAAGTCGACGCGATGAGCGAGGAGATCAATCGGGTCAAGGGCGGACGAGCCACCCAGATCGGAATGATTCCCTGGGATCAGTACGGGGCCAACAACTCGATCTTGACCTGGGGCTACGCCTTCGGCGGCGAGTTCTGGAAGGAAGGCACCAACCTGGTCACGCCGGACAACGACCAAGTGGTCGAGGCGCTGGAGTGGATGACCAAGTATGCAAAGAAGGTTGGTGGACCGGCGGCCGTCTCGGTTGCCCCGCCGTCCTTGCAGGCGCATCCGTTCTCGACCGGCAACATCGGCATGACCGGGCTGGTGACCCCGAACCTGCTTCAGGTCAAGGAACTCAACCCGGACATGGAAATCGGCGCGACGCTGTTGCCGTACCAGCCGCCCGGAGGCAAGCGGCCCGGCCAGGGTGCCTGGCTCGGCGGCTGGTCGGCGTTCATCCCACAGGGCGCGAAGCAACCCGATGCTGCGTGGGAGTTCATCAAATGGTTCGGCACCTCCGACGAGGGCACCCGGTCGCAGTGGAAGCACATCGGCTTCCCGATCGGGTACGAGAAGGCGCCGGTGAACAAGGTCATCGCCGACGATCCGGTGACCGGGATCTATCACGAAACCCTGCGGAAGATGGTCAACACCCGTCCGTTGATCACGGTCAACGACTTCTACGGCCAGCAGATGGAGGAGAAGGTGCAGGCCGCGGTGTACGGCCAGATGACACCACTGCAGGCCATGCGCGCGGTGAAGCGGCTGACCCGACGCGAGGCCCAACGGTTTGAGGAAGTGGGATGAGCATGGCAACCGACACTGCCGTCCGGACCGTCAAGGCCAGCCCCACCAGGCGCCGGAGCACCCGACAACAACGGCACAATCTCAAGTGGGGCTTGATCTTCTGCTCGCCGGCGATCGTCGGCTTGCTGGCGTTCACCGCCTATCCGGTGCTGCGCTCCTTCCAACAGAGCCTGACTTCGGCGACGATGTTGACGTCCGGCCACTTCCTCGGCCTGAAGAACTACGGCGAACTGTTCACCGACACCAGCTTCTGGAACTCGCTCTCCAACACCGTCTACATCCTGATCCGCTCGGTCCCGCTCGGCATTGTCGCTGCGCTGGGACTGGCCCTGTTGCTCAACCTGAGGGTTGCCGGTCGGTCCGTGTATCGGGTGATCTTCTTCATCCCGAGCATCGTCCCGTTGGTCGCCGGTGCCGTGGTCTGGTCGTACGTCTTCAACCCGCAGTACGGCGTGCTCAACTCCATGCTGGCCAAGATCGGCATTGCCGGGCCGTCCTGGCTCGAGGACCCGGCCTGGGCCAAGACGTCGCTGGTGATCATGTCGATCTGGGGAGTCGGCGGGCTGATGGTGATCATGCTCGCCGGCGTTCAGGACGTACCGGCGCAACTGTACGAACAGGCCAAGATCGACGGCGCCGGAGCGTTCTCCCGCTTCCGCAACGTGACCTTGCCGTTCATGTCGCCGCATCTGCTGTTTGCGCTGGTGATGGGTTTGATCGCCGGCTTCCAGTACTTCACCGAGGTGTTCGTGATCACCAGCGGCACCGGTAGTCCGGCCGGCTCGACCATGGTGGCCGGGCTGTATCTCTACCAGAACGCGTTCGCGTTCTTCAAGATCGGCTATGCCAGCGCATTGGCGTGGGTGCTGTTCGTGCTCTCCGCCATCTCCGCCGCGATCGTGTTCCGCACGGTCGGGCGCCGGGTGTACTACGGAGGGAACTGAGATGACTGATCGCAGTGTGGCCACCGCGACCGCCGCCGGTCCGACCCTCGCCGATCGACCGCAGGTGGTGGAGATTCAGCAGCGCCACAAGCCATTGTTCCGCAGGTTTCTGGCGGGTCTGGCGAAGCACTGTGTGCTGATCGGCCTGTCGATCATCTTCCTGATTCCCTTGGCCTGGATGGTGACCGGCGCCTTCAAGACCGCGCAGGACCTGAATGCAAGCCCGATCGTCTGGTTCCCGGACAAGATCACTTTCGACAACTTCAGCCAGGCAGCACAGCTGTTTCCGCTGGGCCGCTACTTCCTGAACACCTTCCTGATCTGCCTGTTGTCCATGGTCGGCGCGATCATCTCGTCGGCGATGGTCGGCTACGGACTGGCCAGGATCCCTTGGCGGGGCAGGAATGTGCTCTTCGTGATCATCCTGTCCACGATGATGATTCCCTTCTACGTAACGATGTTCCCGGCGTTCGAGATCTGGCGCACGCTAGGACTCACCAACACCTGGGCGCCGCTGATCGTGCCGCACTGGCTGTGCGTGCCGATCTACATCTTCCTGCTGCGGCAGTTCCTGCTGACCATTCCCGGCGAGCTGTCCGAGAGCGCCCGTATCGACGGCGCCAATGAGTGGCAGATCTTCATCCGGGTGGTGATTCCGCTGATCAAACCGGCGTTGGTGGCCGTCGGCTTGTTCCAGTTCATGGCCTCCTGGAACGACTTCCTCGGCCCGCTGATCTACCTGTCCAATCCGAATCTGTACACGATCTCGCTCGGGTTGAACTACTTCAAGGGTGAGTACGCCACCGAGTTCGGCCCGTTGATGGCGGTCAGCGCGCTGGCCGTGGTGCCGATCATCATCCTGTTCTTCTTCGCTCAGAGGACCTTCATCGAGGGCATCACCCTGACCGGAGTGAAGGGGTAGCGTTACGGCGACGACCGGCGCGCACAGGCGACAGGCAACGGTGATTCAGATCTGAGCCGGTCGGCTGCCTGATCGCCAGCTGATCGGGGGCGTTCGGTGGAGCACCAGAAGTCCTTCGTGACCGGATTCGATGTCCGGCTGCCGGAATGGTTGCGTCGTGCGGCGCAGGGACTGCCGTCGCACGTCCCCGATCCGGATGATCGGATCCGGACCGTGAATGCGCTCGCTGCGCGGAACATCGTGGAAGGGTCCGGCGGCCCCTTCGCGGCCATGGTGGTCGATCGCGACGGCGGCGCGGTGGTGTCGCTCGGAGTCAATCTGGTCCCGGAAGTTGATCTTGCGATTGCGCACGCCGAGCTGATCGCGCTGAGCCTGGCGCAGGCCCGTACCGGGTCGTGGAATCTAGGTGCACACGCGGATCGGGTACGGACGCTGGTGATCAACGCGCAACCGTGCGCGATGTGCCTGGGGGCGCTGATCTGGTCCGGCATCGGAGAGGTCGAGTTCGCCGCCGCCGGAGCCGATGTCGAGCGGATCACCGGGTTCGACGAGGGGCCCGTCCCGCCGGACTGGCGCGAGCAACTGGAACGGCGCGGGATCGCCGTACACACGGGAAGACTGGAGTCCGAAGCACTCGCCGTGCTGGAGGATTTTCGGATCCGGGTAGCCGAACAGGACGCCACTCTCTACAACGGAGGCCCGGGCCGCTGAGAGTCGGGCTCGAGGTTGCGTGCTGCCGCAACGACTGTGGCCGGATCTTGATCTGAACGCGACGTTAGTGCAATCGGTGTGGTCCCTGGCTCGATTAGGTTGACCTCAGGATGTCGGGTGGATGGAGTGACATGTCATCGAGACGCCGGTGGGTCGGTGCGAGTACGGCGATTGCGACCGTCGTCCTCCTGTTGATCACCGGCTGCGGCGGGCGGCCCGGCACTTCTGTGAACGGAAACTCGCCCGCTCCCGCGCCGTCGACCGCGCAGACCTCGACGAACAGTTCCGGCGCTGCGACGCCCAGTGCCCCGGCCCGAACAGCGCGGACCGCTGACCCCAGTGCCACCGCGACGACGAGTGGGAAGTCCGAGCCCGACGCGTCAGCGACCCCTGAACGCCCGACCGGGCCGCCGATGCTGCTGGACTCGATCGTCCCGGTCGACCAGAGCACGGTCGGGGTGGCGATGCCGATCGTGATCATCTTCTCCACACCGGTGAAGGGTTCGGCTCGGGCCGACATCGAACGGGCGATGAAGCTGACCAGCTCGATCCCGGTCACCGGCGCGTGGCACTGGTTCGGACATCGGCAGGTCGAATTCCGGCCCAAGGGTTATTGGCCGGTCGGTGACGAGGTCACGTTGGACGCCGAGTTTGATCATGTCGGCGACGGCCACGGCCGTTACGGCACGCACTCCTACGTTCGTCGGTTCACCATCGGGCCGGACTTCGAGACCAAGATCTCGGTCCCGCATCACACCACCAAGATCTACCAGGACGGCAAGCTGGTGAAGACCCTGCTCAGCGACGCCGGCAGCCCGGAATTCCCTTCCTGGGAAGGGACCATGGCGGTGGTCGGCACGGTCCGCAACCAGCACATGACCTCGTGCAGCGCGGGTATCACCTGCGACAAACACAGCCCGAACTACTACGACGGCTGGTATCCATGGGCCGTCCGGCTGACCTACTCGGGCACCTTCGTGCACTATTCGAGTGCGGACCCGCAACCGGGCAGCGGCAACGGCTCGCACGGCTGCGTACACCTGTCCTGGGCCGATGCCAAGTGGTACTACCGGCACGTCTCGATCGGTGATCCGGTGACGATCACGGGCTCCGGTCGCGGCCAGGCTTCGGCCGACAACGGCTACGCCGTCTACAACTTGTCCTGGAGCGAGTGGCAGCACGAGAGCGGGCGGGGTGCGTTCACGACGCAGAGTTGATCACCGGAGGCGGGGAATGACACACGAGATCGCGCTGGCGGCGCTGATCAGCGATGACAGGTTGCTGTTGGCGCATCGACACCCGAAGCGTCGCTGGTATCCGGACTGCTGGGATCTGGTCGGCGGCCACGTCGAGCCGGGAGAGTCTGCCGAAGACGCTGTCAGGCGTGAGTGTCGGGAAGAGATCGCGGTCGAGGTGGCGGAGCCGCGGCGGGTGCAGGCGGAGTTCGATGGTCGCGATCTTCGAGCGCATGCATTCCTGGTCACTCGTTGGCGCGGGCACCCGGTGAATGCCGCGCCGGAGGAGCATGACGCGCTGGGCTGGTTCGGCGTCGATCAGCTTGCCGGGCTCCGGCTCGCTCATCCTGGGTACGCAGACTGGCTTCCGCGCCTGCTCGACGCTGCGAAATCCGGCTGATCGGTATCCGGGCTGCCCTCTGTCACGCTCTGCCGTGGCTGCCGACGGTGGCACGTCAACGCGCTGGTTGATCTTGCGGGTCCTGAGGCGGGTCGCCGACGCGCCATCCGGGCGACAGCGACCAGGCAGTGCCGGCCCAACCGTGCGACGAGGGCAGGACCGGGATCGGCCACTCGGGTTCGGGGCGGAAGCCGGTGAAGGCATCAGTGAAGGGATCGCTGCCAGCCGCCAGCTCGGCAAGGATCCGTGCTGCCTCCCGATCGAGTTCGGCTGCGACCCCGGCGTCGATCAGACCTTCGGAGACTGCCGTACGAAGATCATCGCGGTCCTTCCACTGCCAGCTGTGATCGGGCTCGATCCACAGGTCGAGGACGAGGTCCTTGGTGACCAGGCCGGTCGGAGTGGGCTCAACCGGGAGCTCGAAGTCGACGTACCAACCCAGGAACCGTCCGTCATCCGGGGCGAAGCCGAGGTTGATCCGACACCAACGGTCGGCTCGATACAAGCAGAGCTTGTGTGGCTCCTCGGCGAACTCGCTGGCGCGAGCCTGGAGCGTCTTCAGGGCCAGTAGCTTGCGCTGGTCGCGGGTGAGGCCGATGGTCTCGGGTAGTCCGCGATTGGTCGCATAGACCGAGCGGGTGCCGGCGGGCACCCACCCGATCAGCATCTGGGGTGTGCTGTGAATTACGCGATGTGGAACCGCGGTCCACAGGTGGCCGTGCCAACGCTCCTCGATCACGACGTCGGTGCCGGGGAGGTGCACCGGAAGGACGCTCATGCCTGCTTGCTGGTCGTGCGGTGCGCGGTGATCATGCGTGCTTGGCGGCGAGAAGGGCGTCGACGGTGGCCAACCGGTGCCGACGGGAGGCGATCTCGATCTCGATCGGATCGGCATGGTTGCGGATCAGATCGAGGATTTGATCATGCTCGGCAACCGACTCGCCGGCCCGGCCGGGGACGAAACTGAAGGTGGAGTCGCGGAGCATCCGCAACCTGCCCCAGCCCCGGTGCACCAGGTCGATCAGGTCCGCGTTCGGGCACGGTTCGAAGAGAGCCGCGTGGAATTCCTCGTTGAGCTGGGTGAAGCGATGCGGGTCGAAATGATCAAGAGTGCTGCGCAGCTTGTCGTTCACCGCCTGCGCCGTGGCGAGGTCGTCGGCGGTCAGCAGCGGTGCGGCGAATCCGGTCGCCGCACCTTCGACGACGGCCAGGGTCTGCATGGTGGCCACGTACTCGTCCTCGTCGACCAGGGCGACCTGGGCGCCTACGTTCTTCTCGAAGGTGACCAGGCCCTCTGCCTCGAGTCGGCGGATCGCCTCCCGGACCGGCACCGTGCTGACGCCGAGCTCGGTTGCGATCTGGCTGAGCACCAGTCGGTATCCGGGGGTGAACCGGTGGCCGACGATGCGTTCGCGGATCCACGCGTAGGCCAGTTGCGACTTGCTTGCGGCGGTCGGCGTCGCGGTGGCGTCGGTCATGGTGGTCCTCCAGTTGGGATGTAAACGATCCCATACGGCCCCGGTGCCGGCCGCTTGTCGGCGCCGTCAACTCGGGCGTTGTGATCAGATATGAGATCGTATACGTTCAACCCATGACGTACGAGGAAGTTCGTTCGACGGTGCCTCCAGCCGATGATGCATCCGCCGATGCCGGTCTGGCCAGGCACCCGCTCGTGGGTCGGCCGGGCAAGATCATCGCGCTGCATCTGAACTACCCGTCACGAATCGCGCAGCGGGGTCGCCGACCGATCAGGCCGTCGTACTTTCTCAAGCCGGTGACGTCCCTGGCCACCGATGGCGGGACGGTGGAGCGTCCGCTCGGCACCGAGTTGCTGGCCTTCGAGGGCGAGGTCGCGTTGATCATCGGCCGCACCGCCCGCCGGGTGCGGCCGGACGAGGGCTGGTCGTACGTCTCCGGCGTGACTGCGGCAAATGATCTTGGTGTGTACGATCTGCGCACCGCCGACAAGGGGTCGAATCTGCGCTCCAAGGGCGGTGACGGCTTCACCCCGCTCGGGCCGTCGCTGATCCTGGCGCAGGAGATCGATCCGACCGATCTGCGAATCCGCACCTGGGTCAATGGTGATCTCGTGCAGGAAGACAGCGCCGGTACCGTGGTGTTCGAGTTCGGCGAGCTGGTGGCCGATCTCTCCCAGTTGCTGACCTTGGAGCCCGGCGACGTGATCTTGACCGGAACACCGGCCGGATCCTCGGTGGTGGCACCGGGAGACGTGGTCGAGGTCGAGGTCGACGTCCCGAGATCCGGCCGGACCAGCGGTCGCTTGTCCAGCACCGTCGTGGAGGGGACAACCCGGCTGCCGGACTACAGTGCCCAGCCGGTCATCGATGATCATCAACGGATCGAAGCATGGGGAAGTCCGCAAGCGGCGGGGTTGCGAAGCGAGCCGGTGTTCGAGCTGACCGAGGAGTTGATCACCAAGTTGCGGCGTGTTTCCGTTGCCACCTTGGCGTCCCAGCTACGCAAGCACGGCTACGACCAGCTCTTCATCGACGGGGTCCACACCAACCATCCGGGCCAGAAGATGATCGGCCGGGCGCGGACGCTCCGCTTCGTGCCTGCTCGGGAGGATCTGTTCAGCAGCCACGGCGGTGGCTACAACGCGCAGAAGCGTGCCTTTGATGCGCTCGATCCTGGAGACGTCCTGGTGATCGAGGCCCGCGGCGAACGCGGCACCGGGACGGTCGGCGACATCCTCGGACTTCGAGCACAGGTACGGGGAGCGGCTGGGATCGTCACCGACGGCGGAGTCCGGGACTGGACCGCGGTAGCCGAGCTTGACATCCCGACCTTCTCCGGTGGCCCGCACCCGGCGGTGCTCGGCCGTCGACATGTGCCCTGGGACAGTGATCTGACCATCGCCTGCGGCGGTGCGACGGTCCAGCCC
>DATCVL010000409.1:0-8404 GCA_036566865.1 Microlunatus sp. | reverse complement strand
CCTGGGCCGTGCAGTGCACGAACTCCACTCCGGTAGGAAAACGCCCGGCCCGAGGTGGGTGTGCGCGAAAGTCGACTCGGGGCGCCGGCCCCAGACCCGGGCTGGTCGGAAGTCGGCTCCGGCTGGAAAACGAACGCCCATCAGCGCCGTATGCCGTACGAACTCAGCTCCGGTGGGAAAACGCGCGCAGCCCGGGTGAGCGGTGCGCGAAGCTCGACTCCGGGCGCCGAACTCAGACCCGGGCTGGTCGGAACTCGGCTCCGGTTGAGAAACGAACGCGGATCAGCGCCAGCACGCCGTAGGAACTCAGCTCTGGTGGGAAAACGAAACCGGTTGGCGCGCGGAGAAGCCCGGCGCCAACCGGTCGATGGGTACGGATCCTGCCGAGTACGGCGGCCCGACTATCCGCCACCGTTGCCGCTGGTCGGACTCGGCGAATCACTCGCACTCGAGGAGGCCGTGGGCGTCGCGCTCGGGCTGGTCGAGTTGCTCGGCGAGGTCGAGGTCGGCGGCGGGGTCGGCCGCTGATCGACCACGTTGATCTCGATCGTGGTGCCGCGCGGAGCCATCTTGCCGGCGTCGATGCTTTGGCCGACCACCGAGCCGACCGGGTTGTCCTCGTCCTGGATCAGCTTCACCTTGGTCTTGAAACCGACATCCTCGGCATCCCGTTCGGCAGCGTCGGCCAGCTTGCCGAGCAGGCTCGGCACCTCCGATTCGCCGGTTGCGACGGTGAGGGTGATGTCGGTGTTGGCCGGAACGGTCTCGTCCTCGTCCGGATCGACCGCCAGCACCTCGTTCTTCTCCGCGTCCAGCGGTTCCGGCTGGCTGGTCTTCACCCGTTCGATGTTGTCCTTGTCGAAGCCGGCGTCCTCGAGTGCGGCGGTCGCCTTCTTCGCGGACTTGCCGACCAGGTCGTCCGGGATGGTGGCCTTCTTCGGACCGACGTTGATCTGGACCTTCACCGTCGATCCCGGATCCACCTTGGCCTGCGCCTGGGGATCCTGCTTGACCGCGGTGTTCACCGTGGCGTCCTCGGGCCCGTTCACATCGCTGATGCTCGCCTTCAGGCCCTTGTCCTCGATCTCGGCCTCGGCCCGGGTCCGATCCATCCCGATCACCGCCGGGACCACGATCTTGGCCGGCGGTGGTGCGGCCTGTGGCTGCTGGCTGTTCCACCAGTAGTAGCCACCGGCACCGAGCGCGGCCAGAACCACCACGATGGCGATGATCAGGCCGACGACGAGCCCGGTCCGCTTCTTCTTGGGCTCCTCGTCCTCTTCGTCCAGGTCCTCTGGGCCCGATCCGGGCAGGGTCGCCGGTACGACGCGGGTCGCGTCCGGATCCTCGGCAGCGACCGCGGCAGCACCGAGCGGGGCCAGTGCGACCGTGGCCTGCTCGCCGGCCAGCACCCGATTGATGTCCGACTTCATCTCCCGGGCCGACTGGTAGCGGTCGTCGGGCTCCTTGGCCAGGGCCTTGAGCACGATCGCGTCGATCTCCGGGCCGACCGACGGATCCAGATGACTCGGCGGCACCGGCGCTTCCCGGACATGCTGGTAGGCCACGCTGACCGGCGATTCACCCGTGAACGGCGGCCGGCCGAGCAGCAACTCGTACATCAGGCAGCCGGCGGAGTAGAGATCGCTGCGGGCATCGACGGTCTCACCGCGAGCCTGCTCCGGCGACAGATACTGCGCGGTGCCGATCACGGCCGCGGTCTGGGTCATCGTCGCCGACGTGTCGGCCACCGCGCGGGCGATGCCGAAGTCCATCACCTTGACGTTGCCGGACTGGGTCAGCATCACGTTGGCCGGCTTGATGTCGCGGTGCACGATGCCGGCGCGATGGCTGTAGGTCAGCGCATCCAAGACGCCGGAGGTCAGTTCCATCGCCCGCTCGGGCAGGATCTTGCGGCCCTCCCGGAGGATGTCCCGCAGCGTCGGCCCCTCGACCAGCTCCATCACGATGTACGGGATCTGCACACCGCTGGCTCGATCGGTCTCCTCGCCGGTGTCGTAGACGGCGACGATGTTGGGGTGGTTGAGGCCGGCCGCCGACTGCGCCTCCCGGCGGAAGCGCGCCTGGAAGGTCGGGTCGGTGGCCAGGTCGGTGCGCAGCTCCTTGACCGCGACCGGGCGACCCAGCCGATTGTCGACGGCACGGCGCACCTCGGCCATGCCGCCACGACCGAGGAGTTCCCCCAGCTCGTAACGGCCACCCACGACCCTGCGTGGCGTCTCGGGCTGTGTCATCTACCGTCTTCCTTTCGCCCGGCGGGCCGACCTGTCCGAACCGAGAGTGCTACAGCCACCTCAGCTTCTGACAAGCCAGTGCGCGCCAAATGGCACATCATCGCTCTGCTCAGAGCCTTCACTTCTTCACCGCCGCCTCGATCATGGCCTTGGCAATCGGTGCGGCCACCTGACCGCCCGCGATGTCCTCCCGCGGGATGTCGGCGTCCTCCACCATCACCGCAACGGCGATCTGCGGATCGTCCGACGGTGCCAACGCGGTGAACCAGGCGTACGGCTTACGGTTCGGGTCCGACTGTGCGGTACCGGTCTTGCCGCCGACCCCGATGCCCGGGATCTGCGCCGAGGTCCCGGTCCCGTTCTCCACCACGTCGACCATCATCTGCTTCAGCCCCTTGGCATTCTCCGGCGTCATCGCCTCGGACATTTCCTTCGGCTTGGTCCGGGACAACACCTGCAGATCGGGTGAGCGTACCGAGGAGACCAGGTACGGCTCCATCGCGACCCCGTCGTTGGCGATCGCGGCCGACACCATCGCCATCTGCAGCGGAGTGGCCGCGACGTCGTACTGACCGATCGCCGACTGGGCCAGCTGGGCCTCGTTCAGCTCGTCGGGGAAGACGCTGGCGACCCCGCTCACGTCGTCCAGATGGCGGGAGTCGAAGCCGAACTTCTCCGCCTGCTCGCGCAGCGCGTCGGCGCCGACGTCCATCCCCAGCTGGGCGAACGCGGTGTTGCAGGACACCTCCAAGGCCTGGGTCAAGGTGATCTTGCTGCCGCCGCAGGAGGACTTGTTCTCGTTGTAGATGTAGCTCGTGGTGCCGGGCAGCAGCAGCCGATTGGGCGAGTCGACCTTGGTGTCCGGAGTCGCGCCTTGGGCCATCGCGGCCGCGGCCGTCACCAGCTTGAAGGTGGACCCCGGCGGATAGATCTCCTTCGCCGCCCGATTGCGCATCGGCCCGGAGTCGTCCTTGATGTACTTGCTGTACGCCTTGTTGGCGGAGGTGATGTCGTGATCGGCGATCTTGTTCGGGTCGAAGCTCGGGCTGGTGATCATGGCCAGCACCGCACCGGTCTTCGGGTCGATGGCGACCGCGGCACCCTTCTGATCACCGAGTGCCTGGGCGCCGGCCTTCTGCACGTCCGGGTCGATCGTGGTCTGCACGCTGGCGCCCTGTGGCGCCTGGTTGGTGACCATGTCGATCATCCGGCGGACGAACAGGCTGTCGTCGGTCCCGGCCAACTGGGTGTTGTACGAGTTCTCCAGCGCGGTGTTCGCGTGATCGTAGGAGAAGTAGCCGGTCACCGGGGCATACAGCTTGCCGTTGGAGTAGACCCGCTGGTACTTGAAGCGATCGTCGGAGGGTCGGCTGTACGCGATCGGCGTGTCACCGGCCAGGATCGAACCGCGGTTCTGGGCGAAGTCTTCGTCCCGGGCGCGGCGGTTCAGCGGGTTGGCGTTCAGTGACGACTGTTGGAAGACCATCAGGTAGGTGCCGTTGGCGAACAGCAACCCGAACAGCACCATGATCAACACGGTCACCCGGCGAATCGGTCGATTCACGACTGCCTCCTCGACTCGGTTGAGCGGACATCGGTGGCGTGATCATCGGCAGGCCGCAATGGCGAGGTGACCTCCGCCTCGTCCGGCTCGGGGGGAGTCTGCGGGCCGGTCCGATGAGCACCGCGGAAGTGCTGACCGGGACGCTCGACGATCAGCTGGCCCTCCACCGCGCCGGTGGTGGCGACCGGCTTGCGGACCTGGTGGCTGATCACCAGCAGCAGACCCATCACGGTCCAGTTCGCGATCAAGGATGAGCCACCCTGGGACATGAACGGTGTGGTCAGGCCGGTCAGCGGCAGCAGTCGGGTGACGCCGCCGATGATCAAGAACACCTGCAGGGCAAAGGCGAAGGACAATCCGGCGGCCAGCAGTTTGCCGAACGGTTCCCGGCAGGCCAGCGCCGTCCGCAGCCCGCGCGCGGTGATCAGGCCGTAGATCAGGATGATCGCGAACAGGCCCGCCATGCCGAGCTCCTCGCCGATCGAGGTGGCGATGAAATCGCTGCGGGCCAACGGGGTCAGGCCCGGTCGCCCCTCGCCGAGGCCGCGTCCCAGCAGGCCACCCCAGGCGAGTCCGAACTGGGCCTGGATCAGCTGCCAGGACTGGTCCGGGTCGTCGAAGGGATGCAGCCAGGCGGCAACTCGGACGCGGACGTGGCCGCGGAGCAGGTAGCCGCCGACGGCACCGATGGCGAACAGCACGGTGCCGATGACCGCCCACCCGGGTCGCTGGGTGGACACGTACAACATCATCACGAACATGCCGAAGAACAGCAGCGAGGTACCAAGATCGTTCTGGAACACCAGCACCAGCAGCGTGGCCAGCCAGACCAGCAGGATCGGACCAAGATCACGAGCCCGAGGCAGGTCGATGCCCAGCACGCGAAGGCCGGCCAGAGCCAGCACGTCGCGCTTCTCCACCAGGTAGGAGGCGAACGCGATCGCCAGCAGCACCTTGGCCACCTCGGCCGGCTGGAAACTGAACGGGCCGAGCTGGATCCAGATCTGTGCGCCACCGACGTTGCCGCGGCCCAGTCCCGGCACCAGCGGCAGCAGCAGCATCACCAGGCCGATCAATCCCAATGTGTACGGGAAACCCTGCAGCGGCCGGTGATCACGCAGGACCACTGCACAGATGATCAACAACACGATGCCGAGCCCGGTCCAGAGCAGCTGCTGGAAGGCGCCGTGGGTCGGTGGCTCGTTGATCAGATCGATCCGGTGGATCATCGTCAGACCGAGCCCGTTCAACATCACCGCGCAGGGCAGGATCACCGGATCGGCGTACGGCAGCCGCCAGCGGATCGCGAAATGGGCCAACAGCGGAAGGACGAATGCGCCGATCACGATCAAGGTCAGATTGCTCGGCAGCTCGCCGAGCACGTTGAGGTCCACCTGGACGTAGGCCACCAGCGACAGCGCGCTGGCGAAGATCACCAGCAACATCTCCACGTTGCGGCGCTTGCGGGGCAGCACGGTCACTGTGCCGTTGGCTGTCGCGGTGCTCATCTCAGCACTTCTCGGTGCCGGGCAACTGGCCCGAGGCGGTCGGTGACGTACTGGTGCTGGGGTGTGTCGACGATGTCGCCTTCGGCGAGGTGCTCTTGGTCGGGCTCGACTTGGTGGTCGGCGACTTCGGCGGCTTGCTGGTCGATTTCGCCGTACTGGTCGACTTCGGGGTGGCTTTGGGACTGGTCGAGCCGGCCGGTGGCGTGGGTTGCTCGGCGGCGCAGCGCTCTGCCGTGTCCTGCAGTTGCTGGACGGTGGCCCGTGCAGATTCCAGGGTGCCGGTGTCGATGGTCTCGCGAACCATGCCCTGGTAGTAGGCAGGCAGGTCGTCCAGTGGCAGGTCCTGAACCTCGTACACCCGAGACAACGGGACCCCGAGCACGGACTGGTTCAAGCCTTGGTAGATCGCCACGTTCGAGCTCGCGGCACCGACGTAGTACTGGGTCCGGATCCAGGCCAATCCGGCGCCGGCGGCAGCGGCGACGATCAACAGCACCGCCAGGGTCAGGATGAGCGGTCGACGCCAGCGCCGCCTGCTCGGCGGCTGCGGGTCGTAGCGGTCCTCGTCCTCCGGCTCGTCCTCGTCGTCGTAGGCCTCGTCGGCCTCGTCGAAATCGTCGTCCTCGTCCGCGGCGTCGGCCGAGCGCTGCGCCACTCGTTCGCGAATTTCCTCTTCGTAGGTAGGGATATCGCGTTCGGCCGCGGCCCCGATGATCTGCGGCTGATCGATCGGACCGCCGACCCGATGCGTGGAACCCTCCGATTGATCCACATCGATCGGTGCGTGGACGGCGGTGGCGTCCAGGTCCACCGACTCGACGTCGATCACGTCGGCGATGATGATGGTGATGTTGTCCAGCCCGCCGGCCTGATGGGCCGCGCCGACCAGTCGGTCCATGGCCTCGTCCCGGCTGGTGTCGGTCAGCGATTCGGCGATCACGTCGTCGTCGACGAATCCGCACAGCCCGTCGCTGCACAACAACAACCGATCGCCGGGCCGGACCGGCACCGTACTGAGATCCGGTTCGTTTGCCGGCTGCCCGTTCAACACCTTCAGCAGCAGCGAACGATGCGGATGAGTGGCCGCTTCTTCCTCGTTGATCTTGCCGTCGTCGATCAAGGACTGGACCCAGGAATGATCATGGGTCAAACGGCTGAGCTCGCCGGACCGGAAGAGATAGCCGCGGCTGTCACCGATGTGGGCGACGCCGATGCTGTTGCCGTCCAGCACCGCGGCGGTGACGGTGGTGCCCATCCCCTCGAGCGCGTAGTCGGTGGCCACCAGGTCGGCGATCCTGGTGTTGGCCGTGGAGATCGCGCCGGCCAGTTGGCGCAGCCTGTCCTGGGCGTCCGGATCATGCTCGCTGTCACCCGACGCGTCCTGGTCGGTCCGATCGCCGGGCTCGCGTTCAGCTTGAGTGGCGGCCTCGCGTTCAGTCTGTGCGACGGACTCGACTGCGACCGCGGAGGCAAGATCACCGGCGGCCGCGCCGCCCATCCCGTCGGCGACCATCAGCAGGCGCGCGGAGACCAGACCGGAGTCCTGATTGTTCTTACGGACCAGGCCGATCTCCGAGTGCGCCAGATACTCCCAGGCGAGTCGCCCGGCTGACGGGTTTCGCTCCGCCATCCGTTACGTCTCCAACTTCAGGACGGTCTTGCCGATGCGTACGGTGTCCTGGAGCGTGATCGTGGTGGGGGCGGTGATCCTCATCCCATTGACGTAGCTGCCGTTGGTAGAGCCGAGATCCTCGACGTAGATACCGTTCTCGCCGTTCACCACCCGAGCGTGCCGGGTGGAGACGTAGTCGTCGTCCAAGATCAACTGGCAGTCCGCGCCGCGGCCGATCATGATCGGACCGCCGGCCAGCTCGGCCTGCATGCCCGAGTTCGGCCCGTTGGTGATCGACATCACCCGCGGCTGTCCCTTGCTCCGCCGGGACTTCTTCGGGCGTTCCGGATTCTGCAACTGACGCCCCGGGCCGTTGGCAACCGCGCGACCGAAGAGATCGTTGCGGATCACCGAAGCAACGAACAGGATGAACAGCCACAGCAGTGCCAGGAACAGCACCTTGACGACGGTCAGCGTGATCTCGGACATGGTGCGGCTCAGCGCTCGATCGGGGTATGGACGAGCATCCGGGTGTTGCCCATCTCGATGCGGGAGCCCTCGCCGACCGGCGCCTGCTGCACCCGGCGGCCGTTCACCACGATGCCGTTGGTCGACCCGAGGTCGATGATGTCGATGTCCAGCCGGTCGCCGCGATCGAAGACCCGGATCTGGGCGTGGCGTCGGGACACCCCCGGATCGTTGATCCGCAGGTCGGCCTCGGTGCCACGGCCGATCACCAGGCCCGGCGGCTGCAGCGGATGCCGCATCCCGTTGACCTCCAGCACCATCCGGGAACGGTTGGTCAGGGTCGGGATCGGAGCCGGCTGACCGGCCGGCGGCAGATCCGGCTCGGCCAGCTCGCCGACCGCGGAGGAGCTCACCGTGAATCGGCCGGTGGGCAGCGACTCGTCGAGTTCGAGGTGGATCATGATCGGTCCGTTGAAGATGTAGCCCATGTCGGCGGCGTGCTGCTTCAACTCGGGCAGCAGTTCGTTCATCAGCGTCTTGCCGTACGGGGCGAGCCGGTCGTAGTCGTGCCGGGAGAGCCTGACCACGAATTCGTTCGGCACCAGTCGGCGGTCCCGGGACATGAGCTTGGCCTCGGCGTCGAGCTCCCGCTGCAGTCGGGCGGCGATCTCCACGGGCTGGACGTCGCCCTTGAATGCGCGGGCGAAGACCCCGTTCACCGCGCCCTCGATGCGGCGCTCGAACCGGTCGAAGACTCCCATGCCCCTCCCTCCTGCTCGCTTGTCTCGGTCTGCCCTGCTCGCTTGTCTGGGACGACGTCGGCCCTGTTCGGACGGTCCTGCTCCGGCCATGACCGGGCAACGATCCCACGCCATGACCCGACCCGGGAATCTATCCGTACCGGTATGTGCCTGTGATCACAACCCGCGCAGGCGCCACCGTTGATCGTAACCGTGGTCGGTCGTGGCCCCTGAATCTAGGAGTTGTCCAGGTGTCG
>DATCVL010000408.1:0-9343 GCA_036566865.1 Microlunatus sp. | reverse complement strand
CGGATCATCGTCATCAAGATCGACGGACTCAATCTCATCGTCGTCGTAGTCGGCCACGATCTCCCCTCCAACTGCCCACGAACTCTCCTCCAACGGCCGGCCCGAAGCTTCCCGGGGCCGACTCCCTATGGTGTCAGAACCTACGTCTCCAGCGATAACTATTGGGTGGCGAATTCTCCCGGGTCCCAAGGTGCGCGGGTCGTCGCGAGGTCACCGTCGCCTGCGCGACTCGGTTACCGTGCAGTTGTGAAACTCAGCATCGTCGATCACCCGCTGGTCACGCACAAGATGACCACCTTGCGCAACCGGGACACCGACTCACCGACGTTCCGCCGGTTGACCGAGGAACTGGTGACGCTGCTGGCGTACGAGGCCACCCGCGAGGTCCGGGTCGAGCCGCATCGGGTGCAGACGCCGGTGGCCCCCTGCGACGGGGTCAAGCTGTCCCATCCGCGCCCGCTGGTCGTGCCGATCCTGCGGGCCGGGCTGGGGATGCTCGAGGGGATGACCCGACTGATGCCGACGGCCGAGGTGGGGTTCCTCGGGATGGTGCGCAACGAGCAGACCTTGCAACCGACCACCTACGCCGAACGGCTGCCGGACGATCTGTCCGGTCGGCAGTGCTTCGTACTCGATCCGATGCTGGCCACCGGCGGCACGCTGGCCGCGACCGTACGATTCCTGGTCGACCGCGGCGCCGACCACATCACCTGCATCTGCCTGCTGGCCGCGCCCGAGGGATTGCAGAAGCTGGAGCAGTTGCTGGACGACCTGCAGGTCCCGTGCACCGTGGTGGTCGCCGGTGTGGACGAGCGGCTGAACGAGAACGGCTACATCGTGCCGGGTCTGGGCGATGCCGGTGATCGGCTCTACGGCGTCCTCGGCGACGACGCCTGACCGCGGGCGGCCGAGTCTGCGGCGGTCGGATCAGTAGTAGTAGGGAAAGTCGCTCCAGTTCGGGTCGCGCTTCTCCAGGAAGGCGTTGCGCCCCTCCACCGCCTCGTCGGTCATGTACGCCAGCCGGGTGGTCTCACCGGCAAAGACCTGCTGGCCGACCAGACCGTCGTCGATCGCGTTGAAGGCGAATTTCAGCATCCGCTGTGCGGTCGGGCTCTTGCCGCAGATGATCTTGCCCCACTGCAGCCCGACGTCCTCCAGCTCGGCATGCGGTACGACCTTGTTGACCATGCCCATCCGATGCGCGTCGTCGGCGGTGTAGGTCTCACCGAGGAAGAAGATCTCCCGGGCGAACTTCTGTCCCACCTGACGGGCCAGATAGGCCGATCCGAAGCCGCCGTCGAAGGAGCCGACATCGGCGTCCGTCTGCTTGAAGCGGGCGTGCTCGGCACTCGCCACGCTGAGATCGCAGACCACGTGCAGGCTGTGCCCGCCGCCGGCCGCCCAGCCGCCGACCAGCGCGATCACCACCTTGGGCATGAACCGGATCAACCGTTGCACCTCGAGGATGTGCAGCCGGCCGAGCTTGGCCTGGTCCACGTCGCCGGCCTGCTCGCCGTCGGCATACTGATAGCCGGCCCGGCCCCGGATCCGCTGATCACCGCCGCTGCAGAAGGCCCAGCCGCCGTCCTTGGGCGACGGCCCGTTGCCGGTCAGCAGCACCGCACCGACATCCGACGAGGTCCGGGCATGATCAAGAGCGGTGTACAGCTCGTCCACGGTGTGCGGGCGGAAGGCGTTGCGCACGTCGGGCCGATCGAACGCAATCCGCACCACCGGCGCATCGATGGCCCGGTGGTAGGTGATGTCGGTGAAGTCGAAGCCGGGAACCGTCTGCCACAGCTCCGGCCGGAACGGATTTGCCACACCCTGATCATCCACCGGCACACCGTATCCCGGTCGTGCTCGCCGGCCGTGACCCGTGACCCGGTCTAGGGAAACGCCAGCTCGAGCAGCTTGGCCGCACCATCGACGGCAGCCGCTGGCAGGGTGCCGAAGAGTTGGTCGCGATCAGCGTCGAATCGGGTCGCGCAGAACAGTTCGGCCACCTCCGCCGGTGCGAAGCGCTGCAGCTGTGCTGCCTGCAGCAGCCGACCAAGATCACCGGCCAGCCGACGAGCACCGGCCTCGGACGGCTCCCGTACGTCGTCGCGCCAGCGGGCCAGGGCCCGGTCGTAGCCGCGATCGTTGCCCGCGGCGCGATCAAGCTCCTCCAGCACGGCCTCCAGCGCGGCCGGCTGCCGGGTCAGCGCGCGGACCAGATCGAGCGCGATGACATTGCCCGACCCCTCCCAGATCGCATTCAGCGGCGACTCCCGGAACAGGCGCGGCATCGGCGATTCCTCGACATATCCGTTGCCACCAAGGCATTCCAGCGCCTCGCCCACCACCGCCGGAGTGCGCTTGCAGGTCCAGTACTTGGCCGCCGGCAACGCCACTCGCAGCAGCTCGGCCTCGTCGGCGTCGACTGCCGCAGCCAACCGCAGAGCCAGCGCGCTCGACCCCATCGACTCCAGCGCGAGATCCACCAGAACGTTGATCATCAACGGCTGGCTGATCAAGGTCGCTCCGAACGCCCGCCGATGCCGGGCGTGATGGATCGCCTGCGCCAGCGCGGCCCGCTGCCCGGCCGCCGAACCGATCACGCAATCCAACCGCGTCATCGCGACCATTTCCAAGATCGCGTTCACACCGCGTCCCGGTTCGCCGACCAGCCAGCCGACGGTGTCGGCGAACTCGACCTCGCTGGAGGCGTTCGATCGGTTGCCGAGCTTGTCCTTCAGCCGCTGCAGCCGAACCACGTTCCTCGTCCCGCCGGGCAGCACCCGCGGTACGCAGAAGCAGCTCAACCCGCCGTCCTTCCCGGTGCGGCCGGGATCCAACTGGGCGAGGATCAGGAACAGATCGCTCATCGGAGCCGAGCAGAACCATTTGTGACCGGTGACCAGATAGGTTCCGTCGCCTTGATCGACAGCGCGGGTGGTGTTGGCCCGGACATCGGAACCGCCCTGTTTCTCGGTCATCCCCATGCCCGCGATCAGACCCTGCTTGCGCTCCGGATCGGTCAGGCCGAAGTCGTACACCCGGCTGGTCAGGCCCGGACCGTAGCGCTCCATCAGGGCACTGTTGCGGCGCAGCGCCGGCAGGATCGAGTAGGTCATCGAGATCGGACAACCGTGCCCGGCCTCGGCCTGGCTGACCAGGTAGAAGCCGGCCGCTCGCCGCAGGTGCCGATGATCATGATCATCGAGCCAGGCGGCGGCATGCAGACCGTGCCCGACCGACAGCTCCATCAGCCGGTGCCAGGACGGATGGAAGTCGACCTCGTCGATCCGATGGCCGTATCGATCATGGCTGTGCAGCGCCGGCGGATGAACGTTGGCCTCGTCCGCCCATTGCTGCACCTCGGCGCCGGTGATCAACTTCCCCAGCTCACTCAGGCCGGCAGGGTCTGCGTGGTAGTCGGTCAGCACCGCGTTGATCATCGGATCGGCTGCCGCTGCGTCGTAGTCGAGCAGCGGTGGTGGCTGGTTGGTGACCTGGTGGGTGTCGATGGTCATCCTCTTGATCAGGCCTCCTCGTCGGCACCGTTGCGATGTCCGCCGGCGGTGATGTTGCCGTACTCCTCGGCCAGCCAGCGGGACGGATTGGTACCGGTGAACTGACGGAAATCCCGATCAAGATGGGACTGATCGGCGTACCCGCAGCCGACAGCGAGGTCAGCAAGATTCAACCGGGGCAGGGATTCCGGTGATCCGACCGTCGGCGATCCCGACAGCTGCTGCACTCGGTCGGCAATCGCCCGGACGGTGCGGTGGAATCTGATCAAGCGGTTGGCGGACCGCGGCGAGACACCGTACTCGCGGACGAACAGCGTCCGCAGCTGGCGCTGACTGAGCCAGACATGGTCGGCCAGATCGGCGACCCGGCCGCGGCCACGATGTCGGACCAGCCATCGCCAGGCCTCCCTCAGCTCCGGCCGCAGCCCACGGCTGTTGCCGCGCTGATCCATCCGCCCGATCAGGTAGGCCTGCAGATCATCGAGTCGACCGGCCCAGTCCGGACGATCGATCATCCTGCTACGTACGGCCGTCAGCGACGGACCGACGACATCGGCGCCTTCGGCGATCAGACCGGCCAACTCTCCGGCCGGTACGCCGAACAACGCCCGGGCAGCCGTCGGCCGAATCGCCAACTGGACACCGGACTGGGCGACCGACTGGGCAATGTAGGCGGGCTGCAGATGCAGTCCACTGGCCACCACCAACGCTCGCTGCGGATTCGGCCCGAGTGCCTCGTCGAGGGTGAAGCCACCGATCACGGGCACGTCCAGGGTGACGATGAACGTGAGGTACGGCGACGGCAGACCACGATGGATCGGCTGTTGCAGGTCCTGATCGGCATAGCCGACGACCGAGGCGATCGGCCCGGGCAGCAGGTCATCGGCGCGCACGAAACGCTGCTGCCTCAGATCCAGCGGCGCCGCCTCGGTCATGGCAGCCATCCTGTCACCGTCGGTCGGTCGATGGATGTCCGCGAGGATGATCGGTCGGCCTCGTCGGAACGGGAAGGTGAGCGGCCGCAATTGAGCGGCGAGGATCGGGACGAATTCGCTACTGTGCACGCCATGCCGACAGCTGACCAGTTCGTCGTTGCCATCGATGCCGGCGGAACCCACACCAGGGTCGGATGTTTTGCTCTCGACGGCACCCTGCTGGGTCGGGCGGACGGCCCCGGCGGCGGACCGAATCACAACCATCGGGCCGCCGAGCACGTGAGCGAGACGATCGCCGCCGCGCTGACCACCGGCAACCTGAAGGCCGATGCCGCAGCCGCGATGACGTGCGGGATCGCCGGCTACGAATTCGACCAGCCGAACAAGTGGGCGGACGACTTCTTCGACGACACGGCACTCGACTGCCCACGCCAGTTGGTCAACGACGCCGTCATCGCCCACCGCGGCGCCCTGGCCGGCGAGGCCGGCATCATCGTCGTCGCCGGCACCGGATCGATGATCATGGCGATCACAGCAGACGGTCGGCCGATCGAGAGCGGCCGATTCCAGCACTACGCCGGCGGCGCGCGCCACCTCGTCTACGACCTGATTCACCGGATCCTGATCGGCCAGGGGTCCGCTGCGGACCAAAAGATGATCAAGGATGTCCTGACCTGGTGGGGCGTTGATGATCTTGATGGCTTGCGCACTGCGCTGCTCGAGCTGAGCGATCAGGAGTACAACCAGGTCAAGCACCGATACGGCGCCTTGGCACCGACGGTCACCGCAGCGGCCGAGCATTCACCACTGGCCGACACTGCGGTACGCGACCTGGCCACCAAGACCGCGATCGGAGTTCTCGTGCTGGCACCGCTCACCGATGGATCACCGGTGCCGGTGGCGTTGAGCGGCGCACTGGCGACGGCACCGGAGTTTGCCCGGCGCTTCACCGAGGCGCTGTCCGACCTCGCGCCTGCGCCCGACGGGTCGGAGCCGACAGGGATCGAGGTCATCGTTCCGGTGCTCGAGCCGCTCGGCGGCGCAGCGCTGATGGCCCTGGAGTCGGTCGGTGTGGCCGCCGGTCCCGCCGTCCTCAAGCGACTACAGCTGGCCCAGAACAGTTGAGCTGAGCCGGCCCGCCGAATCCGGCCGGCCCGCCACGAGCTCAGCAGCGCTCGTCGGACTCGACGGCCGCGGGCTCACCGATCCCGGCGTTGGTGGCGGCTTGATCGTCAGCCGGCTCCGTCTGGTCGCCGTGCCTGCGCCCCCTCAGCTGGACGGCGATGAAGATCACCAACGCGATCATCGCCACCACCAGCGCCACCACCGCGGCAATCGGGGACGACTCGTACAACCGCAGCCAGGCGGCGACGGTGACAAAGCCCACGGTCGCGTACAGAAAGCCCCAGATGATGGCACCGATCGCAACGGCGGGCAGGTAGCGCCGGAGCGGCATCTTGGTCACACCGGCGGCGAGATTGATCAAGGTCTGGAAGCCGACGGTGAGGAAGGACAGGCTGATCGCCGGCGGTCCCCACCGGTTGATCACCCGCCGCGCACGGTCGAATCCGGCGGACTCGATCATGCGTCGTGCCCGGGTGCGCTCGGCGCCCGCCTGTGCCGCGCGACCGAGCCAATAGGTCAGGTTTCCGCGGACGAATGCGCCGAGCGTGAGGACCAGCACAGCCAGCGGATACGGCCAGCCGTCCAACAATCCGTTCATCGCACCCCGTCCGTTCCGGCCCGCCTCGGCTCGAAGCTCCGACGAGGAGCAGCGGATACCGGCATGCGGTCAGTTTAGGAGGGCGTTGAAGGGTTGCCTAACTGCCGACCGATTCCGCTGGAACGATCGGAACCGTCAGACTGAACCCATGACCGCTGTCGCGTTCCGGATCGTCCGGCTGCAGATCCAGGTCCGGCCGATGAAGGTCGGCAAGGCGCCGATGCGCGAATACCGCCCGGAGGCGTTGCAGCCGGTGGAACGGATCATGATCACCCCACGTGGAGGCGAAGGCGCGTGGCGGGTCGACGGCGCCGTTCAGCGCGCGTTCGACGTGCACCACCAAGATCATCCGCTGACCCGCAACCCGAAGGGAACGGCGGGAGTCACCGTGATGGGCACCGGCGACTACGTCGAGCTACGCAAACAGTACGGCGACCACGTTGCCGACGGAATCGCCGGCGAGTCGGTCCTGATCGAAGCGCCGGAAGGTCTTGCCGAGCAGCCGTTTCCGACCGAGTTCAAGATCATCACCGCCGATGGTGTGATCAACTTCGGACAGGGCAGGATTGCCGAACCGTGCGTGGAGTTCTCGCGCTTCTGCCTGCGCGAACGTCCTTCGCCGCAAGTGAGTGACGCCGTACGCCGTGCCCTGGTCGATCTGGACAACGGCCATCGCGGCTATCGCGCGGCGGCCCGGGACAGCGGTCGCATCGCCATCGGCGACACTGTCGTGCTCGACCTCGCTTGACGACTCTCCACCACGTCGACGGTGTTCCCCGATTCGCCGAGGTTGCGAACGTCCGGCGCCCGGTTGGCGTGGGCAAGCCCGGCAGATCTGTCGGAGGACCGGGCGACCGGATCAGCCGAGCCGGCCCACTGACGTCACGGTGATCACCGGGAAGCCCTCGACGTCACTGGCATCGAGGTCGATGGTGGCCGAGTAGCCCCAGTCATGATCACCTTCGGGGTCGTCGAAGATCTGCCGCGCCGCCCACTGCCGCCCGTCCTGTTCCATGATCAACATCGCCGGGCCACGGGCGTCCGGTCCGAGCAGGATCTGATCATGATCAGCGAAGTACGGCTCAACCGCGTCGGCCCAGCCATCGGCGTCCCAACCTCGCTCGGAATCCAGCTCACCGAGTGCCTCCCAGTCCTCGCGGGCACACAACTCGACCCGGCGGAACAGGGCATTGCGGACCAGCACCCGGAAGGCTCGGGGATTGGCGGTCACCGGCGGTGGCCCTTGATCAGCTTCCTGCTCGGTCGTGCGCAACAGTTCCGGATGGGCCAGCAACTCCCACTCCTCCAGCAGGCTGGAGTCGGTCTGCCGGACGATCTCGCCGAGCCACTCGATCAGGTCCTGCACCTCGGGCGACTTGGCGTCATCGGGAACGGTCTGCCGTAGCGCCTTGTAGGCGTCGGTCAGATAGCGCAGCACCATCCCCTCGGACCGAGCCAGCCGATAGGTGGCGACGAAGTCGGAGAAGTTCATCGCCTGCTCCGCCATCTCCCGGACCACCGACTTGGGCGCGACCGGGGTGTCTGCCAGCCACGGGTGGGTCTGCTGGTAGGTCCGGAACGCCGGCTCCAGCAACTCGACCAGCGGTTGCGGATAGCTGACCTCCTCCAGCCGCTCCATCCGCTCGGCGTACTCCAAGCCGTCGGCCTTCATCTGGGCGATCGCCTCCCCGACCGCCCGGTCCCGTTGCGCCATCAGGATCGGCCGTGGATTCTCCAGGGTCGACTCGACCACCGAGATCAGATCCAGCGGGTAGCTCGGCGACTCCACATCCAGCAACTGCAGTGCGGCCAGAGCGAAGGTCGACAACGGCTGGTTCAGCGCGAAGTCGGGCTGCAACTCGACAGTCAGCCTGGCCCTGCGGCCAAGATCGTCCGGCTCCGGCAACTGCTCGACGATGTCGGCCCGACGCAGACCGCGGTAGATCGCCAGCGCCCGTCGGATGTGCCGGCGCCGACGAATCGGCGGCTCGTCGTTCGTGGTCAGCAGATGGGTCATTGCCGCCATGCAGTCGCCCGGCCGGTTGATCACGTTCAGCAACATCGCGTTGCTGACGGCAAAGCTGGACTCCAACGGCTCGGGCTCGGCGGCCACCAGCCGGTCGAAGGTCGGTCTGCCGTACCCGACGACGCCGGACGGCGGCTTCTTCTTGACCACCTTGCGACGCTTCTTCGGATCATCGCCGGCCTTGGCCAGCGCCTTCTCGTTGGCCACCACATGCTCGGGCGCCTGCACGATCACCGTGCCCGCAGTGTCATAACCGGCCCGGCCCGCCCGGCCGGCGATCTGGTGGAACTCCCGCGCGGTCAGCAACCGGGGGCGTACCCCGTCGTACTTGCTCAGCGAGGAGAGCAGGACCGTCCGGATCGGCACGTTGATCCCGACCCCGAGTGTGTCGGTGCCGCAGATAACCTTCAGCAGGCCGGCCTGACTCAGCCGTTCGACCAGCCGGCGATAGCGCGGCAGCATCCCGGCGTGGTGAACGCCGATGCCGTTGCGAACCAGCCTGGACAGGGTTTTTCCAAAACCCGAACTGAAGCGGAAATTGCCGATCAGTTCGGCAATCTTGTTCTTTTCCTCGCGGCTGCAGACTTTGAGGCTGACCAACCCCTGAGCCTGCTCGATCGCCGCCGCCCGGCTGAAGTGCACGACATAGATCGGGGCCTGGTGAGTTTCCAAGCGCTCGGTGATCGTTTCGTGCAGCGTGCTGGTGACGTACTCGTAGTGCAGCGGGACCGGGCGCTCGTCCGAGCTGATCACTGCGGTCTGCCGCCCGGTCCGCCGTTCAAGATCATCGCGGAACCTGGTGACATCACCCAGCGTTGCCGACATCAGCAGGAACTGGGCCCGCGGCAGTTCGATCAACGGCACCTGCCAGGCCCAACCCCGATCCGGATCGGCGTAGTAGTGGAATTCGTCCATGATCACCGCAGCGACGTCGGCCGACTGGCCGTCCCGGAGCGCGATGTTGGCCAGGATCTCGGCCGTACAGCAGATGATCGGGGCATCGGCATTGACGCTGGCATCGCCGGTCATCATGCCGACCTGTTCATGGCCGAAGATCTCCGTTGCGGCAAAGAACTTCTCGCTGACCAGTGCCTTGATAGGCGCGGTATAGAAGACCTTTCCGACCGATCCTCGGCGCTCG
>DATCVL010000407.1:0-2137 GCA_036566865.1 Microlunatus sp. | reverse complement strand
CGGCCCGCAGAAGGTGATCGACACCGCGCAGAAGCTCGGCGCGGTGAAGGAGAAGGGTGCCCAGGACTGGGAAGCCAACAACCGGGTCGCGATCGGTAGCGCCCAGGTCAGCCCGCTGAACATGGCCAACGCCTACGCGACCTTCGCCAACAACGGCAACTACGTCCAGAACCACGTGATCTCCGAGATCCGGGACAACCACGGCAAGATCATCTACTCCGCCGATCCGAAGACCGACCGAGCGGTCTCGTCCGATGTCGCCGCCGATGTCAGCTACGCATTGCAAGGTGTGGTCAAGGACGGCACCGGCTCGGCGGCTCAGTCACTGGGCCGCCCGGTGGCCGGCAAGACCGGCACCCAGGGCGTCGGCGACAAGATCACCTCGGCCTGGTTCACCGGCTACACCAAGCAGATCGCCACCTCGGTGATGTACGTGGCCGGCGACGGCGGCACGATGGACCTGGACAAGTACAAGCGGCCGTGGGACGCGACCTTCTTCGGCTCCAGCTATCCGGCCCAGACCTGGGTCGACTACATGCAGACCGCGACCGAGGGACAGAAGATCAAGGACTTCCGCGATCCGGCCTACGTGAATCGGGACAAGTATCCGCCGCCGGTGGTGCGGACGCCGAAGCAGCAGAAGACCGACCAGGCCAAGCAGCCGAGCGACAAGCCGACGGATCAGGCCTCCGACCAGCAGACGGATCAACCGACCGATCAGGCAACCGACCAGCCGACCGATCAGGCAACCGATCAGCCGACGAATTCGGCCACCACCAAGCCGAGCGACCGGCCGACGGATCAGGCCACCGACAAGCCGAGCAACCCGAAGACGTCGAAGGCGCCGCCGTCCGGCGGCAGCACCACCAGCTCCAAGCCGACGAAGACCAACACGGCCAAGGACAACACCGGCGACTCAGGCTCCCAGCAGGGCTCCGACACCGCCGGGGACACGACCAAGACAGACACCAAGTCGGGCGCGTGATCGATGCCTGCGGGTGCTGCCGTACGCCCTGGCTCCGACGGGTTCTTGGCCACGATCAGCCAGCGGATCGGCGGCCCGCTCGGGCGGCACGCTGACAACGGTTCGACCTGGTTCAGCCCGGTCCGGATCTCCTTGCTGGTGGCGACCCTGGCCTGGATCGTCGGCGCGATCCAGAAGCTGCCCTGTCAGGTCACCTTGGCCGGGCACTACCCGGACACGTACAAGCGGCTGTGCTACTCCGACATCCCGTTGCTCTACACCGGTCGTGGGCTGGCCGACGGCAACATCCCCTACCTCGATCACGGCAACTACCAGTCGCTGGAGTATCCGGTGCTCACCGGCTGGCTGCTGGAGTTCGAACGGCGGATCACCGCGCTGCTGGGTGCGCCGATCGGTCCGGGTCTGAACGAGCAGCAGGCGATTGACGCGGCCCGACTGTTCTTCCAGGTCAATGTGGTCGTGCTCGGTGTGCTGTTCCTGGTCGCCGTCTGGGCGCAGGCCCGGACGATCCCGGCGGTCACCGGCGTCGCCCGGCCGTACGGAGTTGATCAACACCGCAGCTGGGACGCGATGATGCTGGCCGTGTCGCCGTGTGTGATGCTGACCGGCTTCATCAACTGGGACATGCTGCCGGTGGCGTTGTCCGCGCTGGGTTTCATGTTCTGGGCCCGTGGCCGGCCAGGCCTGGCCGGCGTGATGTTCGGTCTGGGCATGGCCGCAAAGCTCTATCCGGTCTTGTTCCTGGGGCCGCTGCTGTTGCTCTGCCTGCGTAGCGGACGGATGCGCGACTTCGGTCGGACCCTGCTCGGCTTCGCGATCGCCTGGTTGATCCCGAACCTGCCGGTGATGATCTTGGCGCCGGATCAGTGGCTCGCGTTCTGGACCTTCAACTCCGATCGCAGTGGCGACCTCGGCTCGATCTGGTACGTGCTCTCGCTGGCCGGCCACCCGGTGCCCCACCTCAATGTGGTCAACGCGTTGATCTTGGTCGCGCTCTGCGCCGGCATCGGCTGGTTGATCATCAGCGCTCGGCGGCGACCCCGGTTCGGTCAGGTCGCCTACCTGGTGATCGCTGCGTTCTTGATCACCAACAAGGTCTACTCACCCCAGTACGTGCTCTGGCTGCTGCCGTTGTTGATCTTGGCCCGGCCG
>DATCVL010000406.1:0-4617 GCA_036566865.1 Microlunatus sp. | reverse complement strand
TGGCCAGCATTCCCGCGCTCCGCAAGGTCCTGGTGGTGATGCCGGAAGCCGGCAACACCGGCTGGTACAGCGACTGGTGGAACAACGGAGACGGCGGCACACCTGCCTGGGAGACCTTCCACCTGAACGAACTCCGACCGTTGCTCGAGCACGACTACGGCGCCGGCCCGAAACGAGTCGTTGCCGGCTTGTCGATGGGCGGCCTCGGCGCATTGCTGTACGCGGGCCGGCATCCAGGCATGTTCCGGGCCGCGGCGTCGTACTCCGGCGTCGTCGATCCACTGGCCGACAACGGCCCCGAATGGATCTTCCAGTTCATGTCCCAATACGGCTTCGATCCGCTCCGGCTGTGGGGAGATCCGGTCGCCCAGCGCAGCATCTGGCGTGCTCACGACCCGGCCTATCTCGGACGAAGTCTGGCCAGGATCCCCACCTACATCTCCTGTGGTGACGGCGATCCTGGCGAGCTCGACCCGCCCGGCACAGCGGTGAACGTGCTCGAACGCGATCTGTTGGTGCAGAACCAGAACACCGTTGCGGCCATCCGGCGAGCCCACGGACAGGTCACTGCCGACTTCTACGGTGGTGGCACGCACAGCTGGCCGTACTGGCAACGCGGCCTGCATCGCAGCCTGCCGATGCTGTTGGCAGCGCTCCACTGAGTTGATCATGATCGGTGGTCCGAATCCGGGACCCGGCGTCGTCCCAGCTGGCAGGATGTCAGCGTGAGCGAACAGCTTCGGGTCGTGGTGATGGACGACTACCAACAGATCATCTCCGATTACGCCGACTGGGCGTCGCTCGGTCCCTCCACCTCGGTCACCTTCCTGCGTGATCATCTGGGCGGCGCGGAGTTGATCACCGCGCTCGCCGCAGCTGACGTGGTGGTGGCCGTCAGGGAACGCACCCCGCTGCCGGCGGCGGTGCTGGGCCGACTCCCCCGGCTGCGCCTGATCGTCACTGCGGGGATGAACAACGCCTCCATCGACGTTGCGGCGGCGCGCGACGGCGGCATCGAAGTCTGCGGCACCCGAGGCGTCGACGGTTCGGCCGCCGAACACACGTGGGCGTTGATCATGGCGTTGCTCCGGAACATTCCGATCGAAGACGCCAATATCCGCGCCGGGGGCTGGCAGACCACGATCGGTGTTGATCTTGAGGGCCGCACCCTCGGACTGATCGGCCTCGGCCGGCTGGGACGCCGGGTGGCCCGGGTCGGATTGGCCTTCGGGATGGAGGTGCTCGCCTGGTCCAGCAACCTTGATCACGATGTCGCTCGCGATGCCGGCGTCATCCCGGTGTCGAAGGAGGAGCTGCTGCGCCGATCCGATCTGGTGTCACTGCATCTTCGGCTGTCCGACCGAAGCCGGGGCACGCTCGGCGCAGCCGAACTGCGGCTGATGCGACCGACGGCGTACTTGATCAACACCTCGCGCGGGCCACTGGTCGACGAAGCCGCCCTGATCCGGGCCCTTGATCAAGGTTGGATCGCCGGCGCGGCCTTGGACGTGTACGACGCCGAGCCGTTGCCGGCCGATCATCCGTTGCGCCGTACGACCAACACCGTGCTCACCGGCCATCTGGGCTATGTCACCGAGGACAGCTACCGGCGGTTCTTCACCGACGCCGTCGAGGACATCGCGGCGTGGAGCGCGGGGTATCCGATCCGACGGCTGACCTGACGGCAGCCCCGGAGAATCCGATCACCGGCCGTGCCACGGTGCCGGTACGTGGCCGGGGCCTGGCATCAACGCCGGGGCGAAGGCGGCATGGGCCATGCTCATCAGCTGGACCAGCCAATGCTGTCGATAGGCGAAGCGCTGCGGGCTGACGGTGCGGCTGGCGGCATGGGCATGCAACAACGCGAGTTCGGTCGCGGCGAGCTGATAGTCGATCATGGCCTGACGTGCCTGCTTGCCCAACCGGGCTCTCACCCACCGTCGGGCCTGTGCCCGTCCACGCAGGCTGCTCAGCATCGCCACATCCGCCGGAGTGACGATGCCGAAGTTGTGATACATCGGCAAGTAGTGCTGGATCAGCCCGACGGTCCGCTTCCGATCGCGGACCAGGATGATGATCAACATGATGATCACGGCCAGGCAGATCCCGTAGGCCACCGCGAGCCCGATCAGGCCGAACTGGCCGGAGAAATTCCAGATCGCGTGCAAGGTCATGGCCGCGATCCAGCCGCCGACCACGGCCAGCACGCCTCGCCCGCCGCGATGGTTGGCCGCGTACGCCACGCCGAGTCCGGTCAGCGACGTGAACAGCGGGTGGCACAGCGGCGACAGCACGCCCCGCATGATCACCACGGTGATCAGCGAGGAGGCGGAATCGAAATTCTCGCTGTAGTAGTTGATGTCCTCGACGATGGCGAACCCGATGCCCACCATCCCGGCATAGATGATCCCGTCAGTCGGGCCGTCGATGTCGTCGCGCCGGCGCCAGAGCAACAGCACCAGCACCGCGCCCTTCAAGGTCTCCTCGACGATCGGCCCGATCACCGAGGCCCCGATCACCGTTCCCTCCTGTTGACCGACGGTCGAGCTCAAGATCAACAGGCCGGTGGTGTTGATGATCAAGGCGAACAGACAGGAGACCCCGGCGCCCCAGAGGAAGGCGAACACCAGCCGCAACGGCGGCTCGGGCTCCAAACGGTCCAGGAAGAGCAGCAGCGCCACCACCGCGACCCCGGTCGGCAGCGCCAGGATCGACGCCAGGATGGTCGGCCCGGGGCTGCCCAGCACCAGGTAACCGATCAGCACGATCAACAGACACAGCCCGGTGATCACCAGCCCGACGATCAGGCCGGTCGACGGGCGGTTCCGCAGCCTGCCCTCGATGATCGATTTCGGTGTCAGCGGCGCCACCTTCGCGAGCGTACTGGTTTGCCGGTCCGGCAGCCACCCGCGCGGCGATCGACCGACCGACGCCGGCTCGACCCGCTCCTCGAACTGCCCGAAGGTGATCTTGCTCGGCGGACCCGGCCTCGGCAGCACTGTGCCCAGGCGCGATCAGTCCACGAGATGGGCCCTGATCACATCTCCCGCCGCGCGCATCTCGGCCAGCGCCTGGTCACGCAGGTCCGTCCCTCGCGGCCAATTCGCCAGTACGGCATAGGCGACCCGCCGCTGCGGCGACATCACGACGCCGATGTCGCCGCGGGCGATGCTGATCGTGCCGGTCTTGTTCCACAGCCAGATGCCGCGGTCGAATTCGTCATGGGCCAACGGATCCAGGCCGAACGCGGCAGCCACCATGGACAGATCCATGCCGGCGCCGAGCCAGCGCTTGAAGGTGTCGCAGGAGGCGGCCGAGAGTGTCTCGTTACGCGCCAGCGCGGCCACGAACGCAGACAGTTCGGCGGCGGTGCCGTGGGAGAGCCGACGCGGCGCTCCCGGCGGCCGCGGCCAGCGAACGATGTCGTCCAGCGCCGAGTGCCGGTAGCCGAGGGCCGCGGTGTGTTCGGCAACCACATCCAACCCGATCACCCGGCACAGCGTGTTGGTCGCGGCGTTGTCACTGGCCGCACCGATCAGCGCGGCCACGTCGTACAGGCTCAGTTCCTCGGCTTGCAGCCGATACCACAGTCCGGAGTCGTTCATCCACTCCGACGGTCGTCGGCGGACCCGCTCCTCCAGCGTCCGCTCCCCGCGGTCCACCTGGTCCAGCAGGGTGTGCAGCAGGAAGATCTTTCCGATGCTCGCGGTGTCCAACTCCCGCTCCGGAGTGCTACTGAACAGTGTCTCGTCGGTGTCCAGATCGACGGCGTACGCCGACCAGCTGATCCCGGTCGACTCGTCGAAGATCATCGGGCCATCAGGCGACGTCACAGCTCCCGTACCTCTCCGGCCGCGAACGCGGACAGCGATCCCCGCCATGGCGTCCCGGTCCCTTCAATGATGATCATGTCGGCCGTCAGGTCGGCGGCCGCCGAACAGAAGGTGTAGATCTCCGCGGAACGGTTGCAGACTCCGGGCGAGCGCAGCGCGGCCAGAACCTCGCCGACTCCGATGATCTTGGTGCTGGCCGACTCCAGTGCCCGGCAGCGGGTCCGGCTCTCCGCGAGCCACCGATCGTCATCGGGCACTCGTAATCCGTCCCGCGTACCGTCCACCAGCCGCAGATGGTTGGTGTGCCTGAGGTCGGTCCCGCTGACGGTTGCGAATCGGCCGGCCACATTCTCGATCAGGTCGATCCGCTTCCCGTCCCGATCGGCCAGGTCGAAGGCGAATCCACCCGCACACGGGTACGAGGTCAGCACCCGGCGGGCGGCGGATCCGGACGACTGTCGCTGCGCATGCCGTGCCACCAGATGTCGGCCGGCGCCGTCCGGCTGCGGCCGGGGCGACGGCACGTGATCGATCCCGAACACCAGCCCGGCCGAGCTGGCCACGAACGAGTTGGCCGGCAGCATCCCCGGATACCAGACCACGGTGCAGCTCGGCTCACCTGCGATCGCCAGCGTGATCAGCCGGATGCTGCCTGCCAGCTCGCCGTCGCCGTCCTCGTTGTGGCCCATCAGCACCTTGCCGTCCCGCACCGCCGCCAGGTCCGAGCAGCCGGTGCCGTCGCGGCCGAGATCGCCACGCAGGTTGTAGATCCACAACTCCCGCT
>DATCVL010000405.1:0-2301 GCA_036566865.1 Microlunatus sp. | reverse complement strand
GGAGCCGGATCTGGTGATCAACACCGGAGACAACCTGGCCAGTTACGACGCGGTGCCGTACGTGACCACCAGCCTGGGCCGACTGCTGGACGTACCGGGAGTGTTCGTCTGGGGCTCCAACGACTACTTCGGACCGAAGTTCAAGAATCCGTTGCGCTACCTGAAGCGGCAGCAGCACACGCCCCGACCGGCCGGCAAGATGCTGCCCTGGGACGAGCTTCAGAAGGCGTACCAGGACGCCGGCTGGGTGGAGCTGACCGACTCTCGAGCCAGGCTGAACATCGCCGGCTGCGAGATCGAATTCCGCGGCACCAACGACGGCCACCTGGAGCTTGATCAATACGACAAGGTCGCCGGCCCTGCCGATCCCGCGGCCGATGTCTCCTTCGGCGTCACTCATTCGCCGTATCGACGGCTGCTGGACGCGATGACCGAGGACGGGATGGACCTGATCATCGCCGGTCACACCCATGGCGGTCAGGTCTGTGTGCCGGGCTACGGCGCGCTGGTGTCCAACTGCGATCTGGACCCGGCCAAAGCCAAGGGTCTGTCCACCTATCAGTCGGGCGGGAAGCGGTCATTCCTGCACGTCTCCGCCGGTGTGGGCACCTCGCCGTACGCGCCGATCCGGTTCGCCTGCCGGCCGGAAGCGACCCTGCTCACGCTGGTCCCGCGGCCGTCCTGACCACGGCCTGTCTGCCGGGTGAGAACCGATTCGGAGCAGCGGCCGGCAATGGGCTACACTCTCCGAGGCCCCGTTGATTCGGGGCCACCGGGGTGTGGCGCAGCTTGGTAGCGCGCTTCGTTCGGGACGAAGAAGTCGCAGGTTCAAATCCTGTCACCCCGACCATGTGTTTGGCATAGTCAGAGCCGTTTCGGCGCTGGCATGGCGATGGTTTTGCAAGATTCGTGCAAGAAGGCTCCGGAACTGCAGCACGAAAGGGGCCCGCGGCACCATGGCCCGTGTGACTAGCGCCACCGAATGTGTGCCCTGGTGCGCTTCGCGACCTTCGGCTGAGCGTGGATGACCGACTATCAGTGGCACGCGGACTCAGCGTTCGTGGCGCGCGGCCAGTCAGCGCCCAGCAAGACCGATCCACGTGCGTGGATGGTGTGGCACTTCACCCACGTCAGCAACCTTGCCGATATCGCGTCCGCCGGCGAGTTGCGACCCGCCAGCCGCGTCACGCCGACAACGAGCGTGGCTGATTCGGGGGTGAAGGGCCGACGGCAGGGCATCGACATCGTCATCCCCGACGATCACTATCCGGCGAGCACAGTGAGCGATCACGTGCCGTTCTACATCGCAGCCAAGTCGCCGATGCTGTACGTCGATTGCAAGGGTTACAACACTGAATACACCGGAGGCCGAGCGCCGCTGATCTTCCTCGGTTGCAACCTCGGCGACGTCATCGACTCGACTGTGGTTTGGTGTGCTTCCAACGGCAATGCCGGTTCCAGGTTCACGGAGTTCAGCCGGGATCTGCCGACCCTCGGCAGCTTCGTTGACTTCGACCTGCTCTGCGAACGACAGTGGAACAACGTCCCCGACGACGGCGACCGCACGCGGCGTCGGGCTGCCGAGATTCTGGTCTCAGGTTCGGTCCCGCTTGATCTGGTCACAATTGTCGTCGCCTACGATCGACAACATCGGGAGGCGGCCGAACGGGTGCTGCGAAGTGTCCCAGGTCCGCGCGACTATTACGACGACACCAACTTCTACTACTGACAGGATGACGACGGAATGATCAAGGAAGGCACAGGGGATCTCCTCGCGGCCGACGTTGATGCGCTCGTCAACACCGTCAACTGCGTCGGTGTGATGGGTAAAGGCATCGCCCTGCAGTTCAAGCGGCGCTACCCGAAGATGTTCAAGGCCTATCAGCAGGCCTGCCGTCACGGTGAGGTTCGCGTCGGCCGGATGTTCGTGGTGCCCACAGACGAACTCAACGGCCCGCAGTTCGTCATCAATTTTCCGACGAAGCGGCATTGGCGGTCGCCCTCCAAGATCGAGTTCATCGAAGATGGGCTGGCGGATCTTCGCCGGGTGGTTGAGGAGCTTGGTATCCAATCGATCGCGATCCCTCCGCTCGGTGCAGGTAACGGTGGCCTGGATTGGGATGCTGTCGAGCCAAGGATTCGGGCCGCGCTGGACGGGCTGCCGGCCGAAGTAACGTTGTTCGCGCCGGCGGCGGGGCACCGCGCGATCCGCCCTGCTGGGAAACATCGAATGACCTACTCCAGGGCCCTCCTGTTGGAACTGCTGCGCACCTACGTCGGGCGCCGGCTAGAAACGGAGCC
>DATCVL010000404.1:0-8376 GCA_036566865.1 Microlunatus sp. | reverse complement strand
TCCGGTCGCGCCTTGATCATCAGCGTCTACACCAGCGTGTCCTCGGTCGCTTTCCTTGCCGCTCCCCGTCGCCGTGTTCGAGCTGTCCTTGGGCAGCGGCTGATCGCCAGGGGCTTCAATCAGCCGCCGCCCACCTCCATCGACGCACTGCCCACGCCGACCCGTGACACGCTCGCGGTCGACTGAGCCAACGGGCCACCAGCTAGGACCTCATGGACACGACACGCCAGACAGGCGACGCTCAATCGACCAGCCGTATGCAGCCCACGGCGAAGAGCAGGATTGCGCTGATCGTTGCACTGTCGATCGTGGCGGGACTGATTGCCGCCGCGGTTCTGGTGGCTGTGCCGCTCAGTCCGCCCAACGAGAATTCCCTCACCGGTGTGGTGCTGCTGGGATTTGGGTTGGGATCGACGCTGTTGGCTCTGCTGTCGGCCCGGTTCAGCGATTAGCCGCAACGGATGGACAGCTGCACCAGCCACATTCATGGGAGCCGCGGGTCTCGCCTCGCACAGCGGATCCGCTGTCGTGCAGACCGTCGTCAGCTGGATATGGCCGCCAGTCCTGTTCGGGCTTGTCGTCTGGATGTTCCTTCGGACCCGACGGAAGATTCCCCACCAGCAGCTGCCCGGACCGGATCTTGATCATCTTCCGTCGTCGCGGGACAGGTTGCTCATCTGTCGCATATGGGTTCGATCACCGGGCGGCGTACAAGTCCCGGATGAGTGCGGTTTCGGCCGCATGGTGGATGAGCTCATCGACGGTGTGCAGTACCAGGCCCCTGCGTGGGACATCGCCATACGGGCCGGCAACTGGCCCGATTGGCTGATCAAGGTTGATTTCAGGTTGACGAATCAACGCGGCGAACTCGTCCACGACGTGTTGAACGGTCGTCAACGCTTCCTTAGCAGAGCCTGCCGGTGACAGCTCGGGTGCCTCGGCGGCATCCGAGCCGAGCCACTCCCAGTTGCGTTGTCCTCCAACTGCGCCCGCAATGTGGTCGAGTCGCCAGCGGACTGTCACCTTCGGATCGTCGGAAATCGGCTGCCACATCCACTCGTCGTCAGAGAGATCAGCCATTCGGTCAATCAACCGCTGGCTGGTCTGCTCGAATAGCTCCGCAACATCCTCGTTCGGATACGCCATGATCACCATCCTCACACAGCGGCGCAGCGGCCTCTCAGCCAGTTGATCCGACTCCGCGCGAGACGCCCGAAGAACGTTCCACCTGCGGCGGATCCGGCGTGGATCGACCATGATCAAGTTCCGTGTCACAAGCGGATCCCGATCCGGGCCGCACGCGGGGCACCGGGTCCGCGTGCGAAGATCCTCGGTTGTGTCACCACAACAACGCATCGATGCGGCCACTTTCCCCCACACGCCACGGATCGAAGCCACCCCCGATGAACTACTCCAATGGAGACAGCGGCGAACGGAGGTTGGTGAGCGAGTGCGCGACCTCCTCGATCGCGGAATCTGTTACAACTGCCGCGAACTCTCCGAAGGCGACGTACTCGGCCCTCAACATCGCATCGCCGAGGACGACTATGTGCGCGTCGTGCTGGCCCTCGATCCACGAGTTCCGGGACACACCATTGTGGTGTGGAAGCCGCACGCACACGATTTCACCGAACTCGATGACCAACAGACCGCCCGCCTGTTCACCGTCTGCCGTGACGTCGCCCGAGCACTCCGCACGGCCCTTACTGGGGTCGAGCGCGTCTACCAAGTCACCATGTGTGACGGGCCAGTCAACCACCTGCATATCCAACTGATCCCGCGATACGCCGGCACACCGATCGGGTCCAAACGCCTAATCGACCCGCGTGGCCCGGTTCTTGACGGGGAGGAACTGGTCAAGGCCATCCAAACGGCCTATCAAAGCTGACCGGTGCCCGATATGCGTTCCTCCGCGTACACAGTCGGTCCAGGGCCTTGATGATCAGCTGACCTGTGCCACTTGGGATGGCGGTCCGGTCAGCTCCGAGGAGGCCCTGTGCCCGATGTTCACGCGGCGAGATCCCTCGACCTGGCAGCGTGCGGGCCAACATCCACCGGTCAGCCAGCGCACCGTGGTCACCTATTCACGAGTGCCTTCAGGTCCATGACGACCTGAGCAATGTCGTAGTGCTCAGCATCGACGATCAGGTCAAACCGTTCCGACCTCGCCGCAGACATCGACAACTGGCGCTCTAACCAGCCACGGTCTCCGAGACTGGCACCGGGATTCCTCCTACCCCAAGCCTCCCGACCAATCTGAACCTCAACCCTCACCAGGGCTCCCTGATTCGCAACAGCCAAGGCGTCAAGGCACTCCCGACGCAGAGTCTCCGGCCCGGCAGGCAGCGACCCGTCAACCAACACCACGAAACCCCGAGCGATATAGGCAACGATCGACTCATGAAACGCGAGCACGAGATCCCCGATCATCTGCGCGTCGGCATAGACCCTCTCGCTTGCTTGCGGAAGACACCTGTCGGCTTCAACATGAACCCAGCCGGCCTCTGCATTCACGAGGGCGCGACACAGCGTTGACTTTCCGGCGCCAGCCAGCCCGGAAACATGTACTGCTACTCCATGCATGGCAATAGAACCTAACGATTCTGGCCCGGATTGCTCAGACGCCTCTACCGCTGACGGGGCCGAGGCCTCATCCGCATGCCCCCAGGCTCGAGGTGGACTCGTACAACTGGCCGCCCGCCTGACCGCAACGGATCCGGTCCCGGGCGCTCCCGCCATCGTTTCCGGCGTCCGGTTGTCACGCGGCAAGGTGCGCAGACCGGGCAGCTATCGGGCCACCCGTGACCAGGCACCGCTGAACGGCTGACTCAGTGACCAGGCACCGCTGAACGGCTGACTCAGTGACCGGGCACATGACGCACGAGTGATGCGTTCGTGTCCAAGTAGTGATTGACGGCACGATGGAACTCGATGGCGAGGAAGTCCAGGATGACGACGTTGACTGGCTGCTTTGGGTGTCGGCCACTGGATCAGCAATCTTCACCGCCGCCCTGATCCGAGAGCCGAAACGTTTGTCCATCGAAGGCCACGAAACGAGGACTCGCCCCAACCGCATGCTCAACATGCCCGGCCCGTGACAGCGGGTTGGCAAGATCATCAGGCCTCAGCCCGGGCACCACGAACGCCTGCTGCTGCGAAACAACGATGACCTCGCCGCAATAGCCGACGCGCATCAGGTCATAGCTGGTCAAGGAGAACCAGCCCAAGCCCGCAACCACACCCGCCACCACCGCAACAGCTGCCTTCACGATGCCATCACCGCCCCTTCCAATAGTCGACCCCACCGGCCCCCGCCGCAAGGGCCCACCGACGCCGCCGAAGTCGACGAGGCCGGCCGCTCGCTGACGGGCAGGATTCGATCCGACCGCCGCCTGTAGACACGGCCAGCAGACAAATGGCTGCCTGCAGTCAGTCTTGCCGTCGTTGTTTATGACCCTCCAGACGCCAGCGGACAAGATCACCGCACCAATCAGCACAGCAATCAGAGCCATCACGGCCCGGTCAGCGTTTCCCAAGATGAGGACGAGACCTGTGAGCACGCCACATCCGAGCAATCCGGCTCCCAGAGGAATCGCCACGCCTCGCTGACGCTCACGATCCTCGTCCTCCAACTTGCGCCACGCCATGTCAGCCACGATCCCCTTGCCCCCAGCCAGGTCCGCAAGCCGTTCCTGTACGGACTCGGTTGATCGAGGTCCCGATGATCAGTTGGCCTGTGCCACTTGGGATCGGTGACCGGGCGCCCCCGCTGATCAGGCGGCGAGTTCCCTCACCGATCAGTTCCGCGCTACTAAGCCCAGAGTGGCCGGAGCCATCTGCTGGTGACGTCAAGATCGCATGCCAGGGTGTCAGGTCCTCGCCACCGCACCGCAGTCGCGAGCCGAGTCTGCGCAGCGGCCGCCGCGAGGAAGGCCAGCGCTGACCGGTCGGCCACACTCTCAAGAGAGTGACGCAAGAACTCGGCAGCATCCGCAGCGACTGGATGCTCGGGACTGTTGTGGAACCAAGCCAGCATCGCGAGATCCCAGCGCCAGTCGCCGACCTTCGCTCCCTCCCAGTCAACGACCGCCGCAATACGCCCATCCCGGGAGACAAGGACATTCTCCCCGTGCAGGTCAGCGTGGACGACGTCAGTTGTCCGCAACGTTTCCCATGTCGCGTCGGCCACTTCCCACGTTTCTTCAGCAATTGCCCGAAGGTCCGGGTTGTCGGACTGCTCCAGAGCCTCCTGCCCAGAACCACCGGCCGGCCGCACCCGAGCGACCAACTCCGACGCCCAGACGCTCGATGAACGATCAACCTCGGCCTGCAACTCCATCAGCCGAACGAGCTGCTGCGCTGTGCTCAGATCGAGCTCGGCCGGAACGGTCCCATCCACAACTTCCTGCACGGTGACGGTCAGCTCACCGACCGTGACCACCGCGTCGTAACGAGGTACCGGATAGCCCCGAGCCCGTAGCGTGCCGGTCAAACTGACGGCATCGACTACCCGATCGAAGGTGAACGAATCGCCCGGCGGCAACGGCTTCAGCACCACGTCAGTGCCGTCGCGGTTGGCCAACCCATGCGCCGTTATACCGTCCACCAAGGCGTGGACCCAACTTCAAGTTCAGCGCGGCTGCTGCCTCATCGGCGCGATCTTCAATCCATCCCATCGCCGCATGATCACAGAGTTCACGACGCCCAGCAGGTCAATATCCAGCCCGCAAGCGGTTCGCCCTGCGAGGCGATCTTGATCATCTTCGGTCGTGGCGGGGCAGGTTGCTCATCTGTCGAGCATGGGATCCATGACCGGGACGACCTTCAGGTCAGCTTCGCGGGTGGTACGAGTCTGGTACCAAACAGCCGCCGTCGACTCCACATCGCTGGCAGTGAAAGAAGACCACCGCTGGCTCAGGGCGAACCCGCTGCACCCTCGCGGCCCACGCCAGCGGGCCTCCGAAATGTCGTCTGGCGTGCCGGCCGATAGATGTCGATCACGAGGAACTCAGCGGTGCCACAGACCTCACATGACGGCTGCCGCAGCGAGTCCTCAGCCATGTCACGAACCTATCGGGGCAGCTTCTCGATCGCCGCAGCGGATCCGTAGCAGGGCACCAGTGACTACGGCAGTTCGGCCAGCTTGGCACGGATTCGCTCTACAGCCGCCAGCGCGTCCGCAGAGACATCCACCTGTGATGGAGTAATGCAACCGGTCGGAACGGCCTGGGTCTCCTGTCGATGCTGGGCGACGATGGTCGCCGGCACGGCGAGCCAGCGCCAATCCCCTGCTCAGCCGAGCCAGAGCAGGGCCGAGGCGATGATCATGATCAGCGCCGTGAGGCCATGGACGCCGAATGCGCGGCCGCGGCTGCCCCGGTTTCCGACGATGATGAGCATGTCACCGATCGGAATCATTGCCTCGATGAGAATCAGCCAGGGGAGCGCAGCGGGCTGGGTGAATGTGATCACGATCGGCGCGACACCGGTGACGATGTCACGGACACCTTTTAGTTGCCACCATGACCGCGCTGCCTTGTCCGGAAGGGTGGGCAGCCCGAATCCTGCGGCGTTGGATTCGTTCTTGAGTAGGTACATTACCCCGACGAAGATGATCATCAACGCGGGCAGCCAGGCTAGAACAAGCCCGATTACATACATTCACAGCTCCTCAGAAGTTGGGACGTTTGAGGCGTTTACCGACTTTCGGGTTCGAGTGATCCCGAACTGCTGCTTGGTCATCGCATCGAAGGCGCGGTCGGGCAGGCGACTCAGAGCGACGGCTGTGCCGGCGCCTCTCCCGACCCGGTAGCGGGGACGAGGTCGCCGAATGGTGGCTGCCCGGACGATCGCTTCTGCCGCCGTTTCGATGCTGCTGGTGACCGGTAGATCCTTAGCGGCGCGGTGGTAGCGGGCCACCGCCTGTGCGGTGCCGGCGTAGGGCCCCTCACTGGACGCCTCATCGAGTGAGGACAGTGCGTCATCGTGCCAGGGGGTGCGGACCGGACCAGGCTGCACGACGACGACGTCGATCCCGAACTGCCCCAGCTCCAGCCGCATGCTGTCCGAGAGCGCCTCTAGGGCGAACTTCGAAGCGTGATACCAACCAGCCATCGGCGAACTGAACTCCCCGGCCAGGCTGGAGACATTCACGATCCGACCTCGGCCCGCTTCACGCATCGGCCCGATCAACTGCTGAGTCAGCGCGATCAGGCCCACCACGTTGACCTCCAACTGCCGCCGGGCCTGATCGATCGGGGTCTCCTCGATCGACCCGAATTGCCCGTAGCCGGCGTTGTTGATCAGGACGTCGACCTTGCCCAGCTTTCCGGTCGCGGCATCGACGGCACTGGTGATGCTGCCGGAATCGGTCAGGTCCAAGCCCACCGCCGTCACGCCGGGGAGTTTCTCGATCGGTCCGGTCCGGCGGGCTGCACCGACGACACGGTGTCCCTGTGAGGCCAGCAGCGTGGCGGTGGCTGCGCCGATTCCCGAAGACGCGCCGGTCACTAGGACCCCTAAACTGTTAATCTCGTTCACAGTTGGAGACTGTATTGTGAATGGCGTGCACAGTCAAGCGGACCATGGCGCACGAACACTGGAACTGCTATGGAGCATGCGCGCCCCGAGCGGCCGCGGCCCGCGCCCTCGGGTCACCCTCGACGAGATCGCCGCAGCCGGGGTGGCCTGGGCCGACACCCACGGCCTGGCCGGCCTCACCCTGGCCCGGGTGGCCGGCGAACTGAGCCTGACCGCCAGCGCCCTGTATCGCCACCTCGACTCCAAAGACGCACTGCTCGCCCTGATGGTGGACCAGGCGATCGGGGATCCGCCGCAGCTCAGTGGGGCGAGCTGGCGGGACCGATGCCGGGACTGGACCACCGCGCTGTGCCAGCGCTACCGACAACACTCCTGGGTTACGCAGGTCCAGATCGCAGGGGCGCCCAGCCATCCGAGCGCGATGGCCTGGCTCGACCTACTGCTGAGGGAACTCGACCAGAGCCCGACCGATGATCCGATGCGCTTGGCTGTACTCCTGGACGGACTCGCCCGTGCCTTCGCACTCATCGATGTCACCTCGAACCCGACACCACCGCCGGAGTGGTTGAGCCAAGCCATCGCTGACCGCTTCCCACGGTTGGCCAACGAACTCGAACGCAACTGGACCGACGTCGACGACGAGCTCGCTCACGCCGTCGACACCGTCCTCACCGGAAGCGAACGGCTCCGCACCGTGCAGTCATCGCGGCCCTAGACCGGCGAATCTCTTCTCGATCATTGCCGGCACGCTCATCAGTCAGTGCGGCGGCAGGCTGAGCATCACCCGAGATGGCGGAGCAGCGGCGGTTGCGGCGTTCTCGGTCTGGCCCGAGCGGTCGGCACTTAACAGCATCAGCGCCCAGATCATGCAGACGAATCCGGCGGTGTGGAGCACGGCACGGACGATGTTCCATGCGACCCACTGGGATTCGAAGCTGCTCCGAGTCGCGGCCAGGTTTCTGATGTGGTCGGCGTCGCCGGCGTTCGCGAGCTGGTCATTGAGGGGCACATTGATCCCGCCGGTAACCATGAAGGCGATCAGGTAGCAGACCAGCGCTGCGATCAGCCAGGCCAGCGCGGGGCGCCCCGGTGTGCGCCAAGCGATCACGACTGCCATGCCGAGCAATGGGAACGAGCCCAGGAACGGAAGCATGAAGACCGGGTTCATGATCGCCTCGTTGATGAGTTGCATGGCCTCGACGAGGGTGTGGTCGGAGGAATCGGGCCAGACCGGGCATCACCGCATAGGCGAAGCAATCGGTACGACCCGGGCGCCACCAACTCACCACCTGATCCCGTGATCGATCCGTGTTCGAACATTTCACCATCGGGCGGCTAGGACGTCGCGACTTTGGTGCCAGGCTGCAGCGTGAGGACCGTGCTCCATCACCAACGACCGACGCCGGTCAGTGGGCTATTCGGCCGGCAACCCGCGGCTGCCCCGGACCAACCAACTCCCCAACTGCACTCGCCCGACCTGCAACGGCCATCAAAACAGCTTCAGCGGGCCCGCGAACTTCTGGCCCCGAACCATGACTCCACTCCAGATCGGTCGCGACCAACCGCACCCCGCGAGCGATCCGCCGACCCGGCAGCTCAGGACTACACACCACACCATCCAGAACCTGACGCAGCCGTTCAGCCGGAATCTGACGCAGCAGACCCAGCGGCCGACGGATGCCTTGATGATGGATGGTGACATCCAGCAGAGCGAGCCGACCCCCGAAGCTTGCAGCCAACCCCTGCGGCCGCAAGCGAGCCTGCAGCCGGTCGAGAAGCTGCTCGGTACTCAGCGATGCAAGCTCATCGACGCCGACCTGATTGATGTGGACGATC
>DATCVL010000403.1:0-3335 GCA_036566865.1 Microlunatus sp. | reverse complement strand
ACGCGTTCGCGGGCGGCGATGCTGGCCAGGTCGACCCGGTCGATCACCTTCTCGTACGCGGCGATCACGGTGTCCGGATCATCGCCGCCGAAGTCGACACCGAGATCACGCTGTGCCACCAGCACCGCGATCCACAGCTGCCGTTCGGTGATGATCTTGCTCTCCGGGGACCAGAGCTGCTGCATCTGCGCCGATGCATACCGGGTAGCCAGGACATTCGGGACGCTCATGATCAACTTCTCTCAGATCCCTGGTGGTTGTTCTGTCAGATCTTGGTGGTGCCGTCGGCTGCGGCCTGGGCGATGTCGTGCCGGTAGAAGGAGCCGTCGAGTTTGATCTTGGCGATCTCCGCGTACGCCTGCTCCCGGGCCGCGGTCAGATCGTCACCCAACCCGACCACGGTGAGGACCCGGCCACCGGAGCTGATCAGGACGCCGTCGGTCTCGATCGTGCCGGCCTGGATCGTCGGCACCGTGACCCGGTCCAGACCGCTGATCGGCCGACCGGTGAGCGGCTTCTCCGGATAGCCCTCCGAGGCCAGCACGACGCCGACGGCGGCGCCCGGCTTCCACTGCAACGGGGGCAGCTCGACGAGCCGACCGGTTGCGGCCGCGTACAGCAGCCCACCGAGTCCGGTCTCGAGTTTCGTCAACAGGGGTTGAGTTTCCGGATCGCCGAAGCGGACGTTGAATTCGACCACCCGGATGCCACGGGAGGTCAGCGCCAATCCCGCGTAGAGCAGGCCGACGAACGGGGTGCCGCGCCGCGCCAACTCGTCGACGGTCGGTTGCAGCACCGCGTCCAGGACCGACTGGACGAGATTATCCGGGGCCCAGGGAAGTGGCGTGTAGGCACCCATGCCACCGGTGTTCGGGCCGACATCACCGTCACCGGCTCGCTTGAAGTCCTGCGCCGGCTGCATCGGCAGCACGGTGGTGCCGTCGCAGATCGCGAACAGGCTGACCTCGGGGCCGTCCAGGTACTCCTCGATCACCACCCGGTCGCAGTGCGCGGCGTGGTCGATGGCTGCCTGACGATCATCGGTGACGATGACACCCTTGCCGGCGGCCAGACCGTCGTCCTTGACCACGTACGGCGCACCGAACTTGTCCAGCGCAGCCAGCACCTCTTCGGCCGTGCTGCAGGCAACCGATGCCGCGGTCGGTACGCCGGCGGCAGCCATCACTTCCTTGGCGAATTCCTTGCTGCCCTCGAGCCGGGCCGCCGCCGCACCGGGACCGAAGCAGGCGATGCCCGCCTCCCGCACCGGATCGGCGACTCCGGCCACCAACGGAGCCTCCGGACCGACGACGACCAGATCGACCGCCAGCCCGGTGGCCAACTCGGTCACCGCGGCGCCCGAATTCGCGTCGACCGGATGATTGGTGGCGATGGATGCCGTGCCGGGATTTCCCGGGGCAACGTGCACCGCAGAGACCGCCGGGTCGCGGCTCAGCGCCAGCGCGATGGCGTGCTCCCGCCCGCCGTTGCCGATCACCAGCACCGAGATGCGCCGGTCTTGGATGCGCCCGTCTTCCGTCGCCACGGCCGGAAGCCTACCGAGAGCGTCGGCGGCGACAGAATCCGTCGGCAGTCCGGTCATTGGACCGGCGGCCGGAACCATAGCCCCACGATGCGGCGAGACCGGCAGACTGCCGGCAACGCCCGGACTCCTTGCGACCTGGTCACAGTTGACCTCAAACGTTTGCAGAATGCTGTCCGGCTTCACTAGAGTCGGTGCACCGATCGAATGACGACGAGGCCGCCGACCGCGAACTCGACCGAGGCGGCCACGCGTCACAGCGACGACCAATGGGGGTCGAATCATGAGCCGAATCAGTCGGCGCGGGTTGCTCTACTCCTCGTCCGTGATTGCCGGAGCGGCAGTGCTGGGTGCCTGCACGGGCGGCCAAGGTTCCGACAACGGCGGCAGCAAGAGTTCCGGGGGCACTGCCTCCGACGCGAAGGGATCGGCGAGCAAGCCGCTGCCCAAGCCGGGCAAGTTCCAGCAGGCCCCGACGATCGACTCGAGCCTGCCGGCGGTGGAGGAGCGTCTGCCGACGAATCCGTACGTGATCCCGCACAAGTGGGTGAAGCCGGGCAAGTACGGCGGCAAGCTCAACATGATCACGTTCAGCAGCAGCGGTGCGACCACCGCCGACTCCGACCGGGAGTTCTTCTACGGCCACTCACCGCTGCGGTGGCTGAACGACGGACAGGATGTCGGCCCGGGGCTGGTCGAGAGCTGGGAGACCAACGACGACGCCTCCGAGTGGACCTTCCATTTCCGCAACGGCCTGAAGTGGTCGGACGGGAAGCCGTGGACGACCGAGGACATCCTCTGGTGGTGGGAGAAGTTCGTCCTGAAGCAGAAGATGGCGCAGACCCCGCCCGACGAGACACGATCCGGCAAGGGCACCCTGGCGAAGTTCGAGGCGGTCGACGACACCACCCTGAAGCTCACCTTCGACACCCCCGCGCCGCTGACCGCGGACCGGATGGCGGCCTACGCCAACGGCAACATCGGCAAGAACGGCGCCACCTGGATGATGCCGAGTCATTACCTGAAACAGTTCCATCCGGACACCGGCAAGAACGTCCCGAAGGACTGGGACTCGGTCGGCGGACTGATGCAGACGAAGGCCGACTGGCACCGCAACCCGGACTGCCCGACCATGATCGGATACCGGTGCAAGTCCTTCGACACCAACAAGGGCGTCGTCCTGGAGCGCAACCCGTATTACTGGTGCGTGATGCCCAACGGTGATCAACTGCCGTACATCGACGAGATCCAGTTCAGCGTCGTCACCGACCCCGAGACCGGCAAGCTGCAGGTACAGCAGGGCTCGGTCGACTACTGCCATGGCCCGTTCAACCAGATCTCGTTGCAGGACGTCCAGGGCCTACGCGACTCGGCTGCCAAGGCCGAGACCGAGTTGATCTTGTGGGACAGCGGGTCGGGTACCGGTTCGATCTTCTTCTTCAACTACGACTACATCGACGACGACATCCGCGCGTTGATCCGGGAGCCGAAGTTCCGGCAGGCTGTCTCGTTCGCGTTCGACCGGGAGTCGGTGCAGAAGTCCGTCTACTTCAACACCGGAGAGCGGACGACGGGCACCCACGGCACCAAGGCCGCCGAATTCCTCGCCGACGCCGAAGGCAAGAAGCTGTACGAGCAGTGGCGCGACGCCTACGTCGCGCACGATCCGGAGAAGGCCAAGCAGCTGCTGGACGAGCTGGGTGTCAAGGACACCGACGGTGACGGGATGCGGGAGTTGCCGGGCGGCAAGAAGCTCGAGCTGCGGCTGGACTACTCGGCCGACCAGTCCGCC
>DATCVL010000402.1:0-8330 GCA_036566865.1 Microlunatus sp. | reverse complement strand
TACCGGTCTCGCTCGAGGGGTCTGTTTCGCTCAACGGGGTGGTCGACGCCGTGGTCGATGTGCTCACGCGTACTCCTGTGATCGACGACGCTGCCCGGGTGCCGGCATTGCGATGCTCCCTGACGCCGAAACACTAGTCGGGGGTGGCGGGCCGTACCAACCCGCGCGGCACCCTGTCGTTCAGCTTTGTTCATCAGCCGGACAGGTGAGGCGCCAGCTGGCCAGATCGCTTTCAGCTGCAGGGATCCGCCGAACGGCCGATGCCTCAGGTACGAGGCTGTTCCGGCTGCTGCCCGTTGCTGCCGCGCAGCTGTCGCCAGGTGGCCGCCGAGATCGCCGGTGGCGGCGGACGATGCTGCCGAGCGATCGCCGTGGCCGCGCCTTGGGAGTTGACGTCGAGCTTGGCCAAGATGCTGCGGATGTGCGCCCGTACGGTCCGGATCGAGGTGTAGGTCTGCTCTGCGATCTGCGCCGCGGAGATCCCGTCGGCCAGTTTGTCGAGCACCTCACGCTCCTTTGCCGTGAGCTTGGCCAATCCTCGTTGGGACTCCCGGCCGTCGCGCTGAGCCGCGCGATGACGGTCGAGCATCGCCCGACGCTCCACCTCCGACAGCCCGCCACGACCTTGGGTCAGCTCGAGGGTGGCCATGATCAGCTCGCTCAGGTCGGCCCCCTTGACCACCCAGCCGGCAGCGCCCGCGGCCACCGCGGCGGCGACCCGGTCCAGTTCTGAGGTCCCGGTGACGACGAGCACCTGCCAGCCTTGGCTTCGCAGCGGCGCCACCAGTTCCACCCCGTCGAGGGCCCGACCGGCTTGATCCATGCCGAGATCGAGGTCGAGCAGGGCAACGCCCGGCCCGTACAGCCGAGCCGATTCGAGCACGTTCTCCAAGTCGCTGACCTGCACGTGGTGGGCGTCCAGACCGTGATTCGACAACGCGTAGGTCAGGCTCGCGGCGACCAGATCGTGGTCGTCGATCACCAGCGCCGTGGCGACGGTCACGACGCAAGTCTTCCCTCGTCCGGTGCCACCGTGAGGTGTCGCGGAGTTGCGGCGGCGGTCGGGAGGCGCAGCAACACCGTCGTCCCGGTGGGGAATCTGGTGGCGGCGCGCAACTCGAGGGTTCCGCCGGCAGCTTCCACCAGTCGCGCCGACAGCGCCAGCCCCAACCCGTCCCCTGTCGTCGGCGCTATCGGGTCGACCCCGGGGCCGGCATCGGTGATCTCGATCACGCACACGCCCGCGATGCGCTCGCCGCCGACATAGACCTCAGCACCCGGCGCGTGCCGGGCACAGTTGGCCAGCAGGTTGGTCACCACCTGCGCCAGCGTTGCCGTCGGCAGCTTGACCAGCAGGCCCGGTGTGCAATGCAGCGTGATGTCGGATCCCGAGAGACGCCGCAGCGTCACGAGCCGGGTCAGGACCACCTCGACCGGGGCGGTGTTCTCATCGGCGCTCGGTCCGGTGTGTTCGACCAGCCCCTGCAATCGGGCCAACTCGTCGTCGATCATTGCGCTGATCGAACGCCCACCACCGACGGAGTCAACGTCGGCACGCGGTGTCATCAGCGTCGTCACCGACGAGAGGGCGAACAGTGCGTTGCGGATCTCGTGCCGACGTTCGGCCGCGACCCGCTCGTCGGCGGCAGCACGTTCGGCCTCCTGCACCTCCGCGAGATGGCGCTCGATCACCAGGCTTCGGGTCTGCAGGCCGGTCGCGGCGAGCAACACCAAGACCCCGATGAATCGCAGCGTCGCGAACTCGAGCGGCGTACCGGCGAACATCAGCAGCGCACGAGCGGCACAGATCAGTACGAGTCCGAATCCGATCCGCCACCACAGCGGGGACTTGTCCCGCAGGCCACGGGTGATGCACGCGAAGGCCAGCAGCCCCCAGCCGGTCAGCAGCGCGACGCCGGCGACGTAGTGGGCCAGATCATCGACGACCCGCCGCGGCAGGACCGCGGCGATCGTGATGGCCAGGACGTTCAGCACGAGTCCGGCGGCGATCGCCCTCGGCCCGGACCACCATCGAGGTACGCGTCCGGCAAGTCCGAGTGCCAGCAGCCCGCCGAAGACAATGGCCGAGGCCGCGGCGGTGCCGCGAAGGAACGGGTTGCTGCCGGGTACCGCGTTCACCACGCTCAGTGGCATCACGACGAGGGCGTAGAAGCCCCAGGCATAGCTGGCCATACGCATGCCGGGGTCCGGCCGGAGGCGCGAGTTGACGACCCCCAGGACCGCGACCACGGCCACGGCACCGGCTGTCGTTGCCGCCAGTACGGGGCCGGCCTGACCTTGAAGTGGTTGCCACCCGCTGCTGGCGACGAGCTGGAGGAGAAGTGCCCCGACCACCGTGGCGACGAAGACGACCAGAGCTTCACCGGCTACCTGTACCGGCGTGGCAACCGACAATCGGCGGCGCAGGACCTTCGTCCGGCGCAGTCGCTGAGGTGTCATCCGTGTCTCCCCCGAAATCACGGTGCGGTCGCCCACCAGGTGACAGGTCTCTTGCGTTACCTGCCTCCAGTTGGATCAGCCCGAGAGGATGGCTATCGCGGGCTGGGTATTGAGGCGGAGAATCTGACCGGATGGCCGGAAGATTCGCTCCCGATCACGTTAGCGCAGGCAGCGGACCTGGGTGGCCAGTTCGCCATCAGTGCGGGAATTCTGCAGTCTGGGACTCGGGAGATCCGCTGGGATCGATCCCATCTCCAGACGTAAGCCTGCCCGCGAGAACTCTCCCCCGAAAATGTTCACGCGGGCAGGCAGACTTGGCATGGCCAACAGCGGCCTACAGGAGCGGCAGTGCGGCAACCTCTTCGGTCGCCGACTGCTTATACGTTGGAGCTTGTCAGTGTCGCCTCGAGCACGGCCTTGACTTCAAGGTCCTCGAGTTCGTTCTGATTCTGACCGGTGTCCGGCAGCTTCATCTCGAACCGGAACTCGGTCGAGCCGCCCGGCAACAGCTTGATGCCAGGACGGATGACGCCGAAACTCTCCAACTGACCGAGCGACGCGCAACCTGCGCGACTTATCCCACACACCTGCATCGAGCGCAACATCGCCGCATCGCTACCCCTGTCCAGGACTCGAAGCGACAGGTAACCCTCCACGTTTCCGGTGTTCTCCACCGTGAACGTGTTCGTGTCACTCCACCCAGGCACGACCTTGGTTACGTTGATGCGGTGATCGAGCGTTGTGCCGATCGTGAGGTGCCCGGCCTTCACCCTCTGTTCCGACGTGGTGTCGCTGTCGGTGAAGTACGCGAAGGTGCCTGCGGTCAGGCTGACAGCGGCACCGACCACCGCGACACCGGCAACCGCTGTCGCGAGCTTCTTCTTGTTCTTCGACTCCATGCCTTGTTCCCCCGAACGTGCCGCCGGCCAACAGTCCTGCAGTGGCTTCGACGGCACAGCCACTGCTTGTAAGAGAACCTTGCCCCGCGCGGCCGGCCAGGGCATCGGCAAACTTGACTATTTGCGGATAGGCAATATTGCCGATGCGGAGACGGCCACCGATTTCCCACACTGGCCCCAATCGCCCGGGGGCGCGCGTGACCCGCGGGCGTACAGGTGGCGTGTCCGGGTGGTCGTGAGGGGACAGGGAGTCTGCAATGAGTGCAGCAGCGCTACAGGGTCCCGAGGCCACCGACGACTTGGCCGCAATCGCCGAGGAGAACATGTCGGATCCCGCCTCGGGCCCACACCCGGCCACCACCCGTCCTGCCCACACCGCGGGCCGGATCCTCATCCGCCTGGGTGCAGTCGTTTCCACGATCGCAGCCCTGGCCATCGTCGCGCTGGCGGTCGGGCTGACCGTGATTCCCGCCGTGAAGGGCGGCCAGACCCTGACCGTGCTGTCCGGCAGCATGGTGCCGCGGTTGCCGGTTGGCTCGGTCGTGGTGAACAAGCCGGCAGACCCGGCAACCTTGCACGTCGGCGACATCATCACGTACGCGATCGGTGACAACCTGGTCACCCATCGGATCGTCAAGATCAATCAGCGCGCCGGCGGACGCGTCTTCATCACGAAGGGCGACGCCAACGATTCCGTCGACAGCAGGCCCGTTCGCGCCTCCCAGATCCGTGGTCAGCTCTGGTACGCGGTGCCCTACATCGGCACCGTTCGCAACTTCGTGCTCACCAAGGCCGGACTGGTCGCCTGTGGCGGAGCCGTACTGCTGATCGCAGCGATCTGGTTCCTGGTTCGGATCAACCGGCCCCACAGCAGTGCCGGTGACAGTGGCACGTCGTGAGACGCCTGGGCAACATCTCGATCATCGCCACGCTGGCCGTAGCGGTCGTACTCGCGACCAGCGCCGGTTCGCCGGACAACACGTATGCCTACTTCTCCGCCACCGACACGGTCAAGATCAAGGTCACCACCAAGCATCACCTGCCCTCCGACGAGCGTGAGCGCCGGCCGTCCGACCGCCGGTCGTCTCAATCCGACGCCGCCGAGAAGGAGAGTCAGCAGTCGTCGACCGCCCCGCCGAAGGCTTCGACGTCGCCGTCCGCCGATGCAGACAAGCCCACGACCACGACGTCGACCACTTCGTCTTCGACGTCGACGTCGACTTCGAGCCGACCCGACACCGATCCGACCTCCACCCCGGCGGGCAACGACACCGGGGCGGCCTCCAGCTCACAACAGGCCAACAAGCGAGGCATCGCGCCGCCCGAGAGAACCGCAAGCCCGGCGCCCACGGCATCTGTGTCGCCGACGCCGACGGCCGATGCGTCGCTACTGCACTTCGACAACGCGGAGGACGACGGATCACATTGATGGGCGACCGCCTCGCCCCATGCTCCCCGGGTAGGAGTCGAACCTACGTCGCTAGTCCTGATTCAAAGTCAGGCGGGCCCTGCCGGCAGACCAACCGGGGAACGGCCGCCCTGCGGACGGCCGGCACCAAGGTTACGCATAGCGCTCGGTCGGCGCATCTTGGGCCCGGGAGGAGGCGATCTGGCGAGCCGCTTCCCGTACTGTCATCCCCCGCTGGTCGGGATAGGCACCGTCCGCGAGCAGGGCTCGGATTCCCACCGCCTCGGCACCGGCCACATCGGCCACCGGGTTGTCGCCGACCATCCACCGGTCCGGGCCGGCTTCGGTGATCATCAACGCGTACTCGAAGATCGCCGGGTTGGGCTTCTCCGCACCGACCAGCGCCGAGGTGATCACCCGATCGACCAGATCGTCGAGGCCGAGTGCGGTGACCAGCTGCGGAAGCTGCGGTCCGTGGTTGCTCAAGATCACATTGCGGTAGCCGAGATCGGCGGTCTCGGTGAGTGCTTGCCGCGCGCCGTCGATCAGCTCCCAGGCATCGGCCCGGTAGTAGGTCTGGGCGACCCGACCGGCGGCGATCGCCGCCGTCACCTCCGGCACCCCGGCCGCCAGGCAGGCCGAGCTGAACAGCGGCGTCAGGCTCTGCCACCACCCGTCGGCGTTCGGCTGCTCGACGATCACGTCCGGCCGATGCCAGGGGAAGCCGTTGCGCAGGCCGGGCCTCAGCTCAGCGGCCGTGACGGTGGTCGGGCCGACCGAGATCAGCGCCTCCCGCAACGCTCCCGCCCACATGCCGTCGCGCCGGGCCAGGGTGCCGTCGAAGTCCCAGAACACCACCCGTGGGCGGGTTGCCCCGTCAGTCGTCACGACACGATCCTGCCGGTCCGGCCGCCCGGTCGGCCGCCGCCCCGCCGAGCCAGTACGGCGATCGCCAGCCCGACCAGGTAGATGCCGGCGACGGCAGCGAGGATCTTCGCCGCCTCACCGTCCGAGTTGTCGCCGAGCACCCGGATCCGGTCCGGGTCGCCGGAGTCGTACTGGACCCAGATCGCGCCGCGGCCACGACCGAAGTCGGGTGGGATCACCCGGCACGGCCGGGTCACCTCGGTGTTGTGCAGGCCGCCCGGGGTCGGAAAGCGGACCTGATAGGTGATGCTCGACCCGCCGATCGGTGTGGATCCACTGCCGATCGCACCGAAGCAGCCGACGTCGGAGCCCAGGATCTTTGCGTCAACGGTCACGCCGTGATGATCAAGGCGGTAGGCACGAAAGGCGTGGCTACCGATCTGGAAGATCAGCAGCGCGCCGACGGCAACCAGCAGGGCCGTCAGCCACCACGGCAAACCAGGCCGAGACTCGGCGGCCCGCTTGCTCTGCATGCCGACATCTTGGCCGATCACCGGCAGAGCCAGAAGTTGATCATGCTGCGTGGCGGTAGACGAACCCCTCCATCGACACGGTCAGCTCGGCGCGATTGTCCAGGTGACGCGTGCAGTAGCGGGTCGGATACCAGCCGGATTCCTGCCAGGCCTGCGGCAGCTTCATCGGAAAGCACCCGCTCGACTCGGTGCCGTCCCGCAGGCCGGACAGCCACTCGTGAGTGATCATCGGCTCGAAATAGCTGACCTCGCGATTCCAGACGCCGTAGATGAACGTGTGGGTGAAGCGTTCACCGTTGAATTCGGGGCCGGTCGGGTCGATCAGGTGATTCCCCATCGCCGGTTCGACCGCGTCCATGTCCTGGTAGTCGGGCGCCAGGTACCTGCTCGCCGGCAGTTTCTTGCCCAGCCGGTAATCCTCGCAGTTGACCAGCGCCGGACACGGTCCGGTCCTGATCTTGAACCGCTCGGATTCCGGTTGCAGGTAGAAGTGCACGTCGAAATGCGGCAGGTCGTAGACGTGCGGTGGCATGTGCCCCATCGGGTTCCAGTTGTTCAACAGGTACTCGAACGGGCTGTCGACGGTACGGCGGAACTGCGGGCCGAGTTGCAGCGCGGTCTCGTAGCCGCCGGTGCACTCGGTCATCCGATCGGTCGTCTGGTCGGCGTTCTTGTCGTAGCACCACAGGCCGGCGTTCGGTGGGTCGTACGGCAGTCCCTCGAGCCCGGCGTCACTGACCCGCCAGCCGACCGCGACCGGTCGCGTCCCGACGGTCTGGGTGTACGCGGTCTGCTCGCCGGCGCCCAGCCGGGCGCTCTCGCCGTACTCGGCGCACGGGCCGCGGTATGACCGGGTGCTCTTGATCAACTCGTCGGCAAGCCACTCCGGCACCCTGATGGTGTGCTCACCGGGGGACGTCCGGCCGCCGGCCAGACAGAACCACTCGAGATCGTGCTGCGGGCGCGCCGACGCCGACGGCACCGCAAACGCTGCCAGCAGCAAGATCAACAACGCACCGACGGCCGGCAGGCGGATTCGCATCGTCCCTCTCCCCGTCCTCGGATGAGCCGGCCGAGCCACTCGAGCGCCGGCTGCTACGGCCCCTCAGACTGGGGTCCTTCGGGTCGCCTGTCCAGCCCTTTCGAACAGGATCGAAACCGGACCGATTCGGACCGCCCGTTCAGATCTGGGGCATCCGGCGGAGCACCCCGACCGGACGGGGACGGGAGGTCAGCGCGTCCAGCGCCTGCGGATCGGCGTCCTCGACGATCCGGGCGAGGTCGGCCAGCACCCGATCCAGTTCCTCGGCCAGCTCACGTTCGGATTCGCCGCTGAATCGGTAGCTCGGCGGCTCGGTCAGCAGCTTCTCCCCCAGCACGGCCCGGCCCAGCCCGTACGACTGCGCCCAACTCGGCAGCACCGACAGCAGCGCCCGGTAGCGCACCCAGCGATGGTTGTCCCAGCCGGTGCTGGTGGGTTTGCCGTCGACGTACGGCGGATAGTGCGGCTCGGCGAACTGATTCATGATCGCGTCCGCGGCCCGTTCGCCGCGACGCGCCAGTCGCTCGATCATCGCGTCGTCCATGGCCAGGTTGATGCCGCCCTCGTGCTGGGTCTGCAGCACCCGGACGATCCGGTCGCGGGAGCCGGGAAAGGACAGCTGCGTGGTGTCCTGCCAACTGCTGGACGAGGTGTAGATGGCGGCCAGGAAACCGGCAACGGCCGCCGGTCCGCGGTTAGGCCAGCGCGCGATCTTGGGCGCCAAGCCGTCGTTGTTGCCGTGCGCCCACTCCACGTTGTCCGCTTCATCGGTGTCCGGCTCCACGCCCGGCGGGAAGTTCTGCAGATTGATCGCGTACGTCGGTCGGGTCGGCAGTGCCGCGTCGAAGAGTTGGACCGGGAAGTTGTTGGACAGCCCGCCGTCGGAGAACCAGACCTTGACGAAGCGGCGGGGCCCGGTCGGATCCAACCGGCCGTCGGGTCCCTCGTCGACGCGTTCGATCACCCACAACGGAACTGCGGAGATCACCAGCGGCATGCTCAACGACATCCTGGCCGCCACGATCACCGGCAGATCCTGAGCATCGGGCAGCCGATGCAGTCCCGGCGAGTGCGCAATCGCTTGCTGGCGGTCGATCTCCCAGGATCTCGGGTCGTCGCGA
>DATCVL010000401.1:0-13584 GCA_036566865.1 Microlunatus sp. | reverse complement strand
CGGATCGTCCTTGTCCCGCAGCCACTCGTACGGATCGGAGAAGTCGTCTCCGTGATGAGATCGGATGAAGGGCCGGCGCTCGACGACGGGCGGCTGCGGACGGGATTCGGGATGATCAGCGGTCACCGCGCCAGATTAATGGCGGGCCGTTGTTCCCGCTCGGGAGTATCCCGAGGACGGTCTGCAAACTGCCTGGGCCGGCCGAGAGCGTCGCGTCAGGGCTGCCGGGCGGGCAGCGGGCGAAGGGTCAGGATCTGTTCGGCGCGGCCGATCGGGCCATGTTCGTCGTACAGCACGGTCGAGGTCAGTCCGATCCCGTCCGGGCCCCAGGTCGAGGTGGCGTCCAGGCCGATCCAGCCCGAGCGATCCAGCCGCGGGACCCGGAAGTAGTGGATGGTCAGGTCTGTGTTCGGAAACATCCACTCCTGCGGATGCCGCCGGGCCGCGATGCCGTTGGCCGAATCGACCAGGCCGGTCACGGTGGCCAGCTCTGTGCTCTGCTCGCCCTCGACCACGCTGACCGGGGTACGCAACCAGGCCCGGCAACGACCGGGGACCGAGGCCGGGTCGATCCGGAACTCGAGGCTGTCGATGAAGCCACCGGACCAGAGCTCGGAGATGCCGCGCTGCGGCCACTGCTCCGGTTCGGGCAACGGGTCCGGCTCGCCACCGGCGACGGCCGTGGTGTCGCTGCTGGACAGTCGCCATCCGGTGGCACGGACCGCGGTCCGACCACCGATGATCATCCGGGCCTCCAGCAGCTCGATGGTCCGGCCCGGGCGGACCACCTCGACCTCGACGACACTTTCCTCGGCGGCGATCACGCCCAGGATGTCGTAACTGATCCGGCAGAGCTGCAGATCCTCCCTCGGGTGCACTGTCTCAAGAGCATGCGCCAACAGGCCTGATGCCGGGCCCATGTGCTGTTCGGTCTCCCGCCACGCTCCCTGTGCATGCCGGGTGGGTCGGAACGTCTGCTCGGAGACTCGCTGGTAGTAACCGGTCGGCGCGAGATCGGGCGCCGGGAGCGGCTCGGCAGCGACGGGGGAGTTCACGGCCGCGAGCTTAGGAGGCCGCGGTCGCAGCCCGTGTGCGGGTGCTGAATCGCCGGTCGACGTCCTACGGACCAAGACTGTGGGCAAGGATGGGCAGATGGGCGACGAGGTCGAGGCACAGCGATTCACTCGTGCGGATCGGACCCACTATCGGGAGAAGATCGACGCCGATCTGGGCGTACTGGCCCGGATGCTGTCCGAGGGGGCATTCGAAACCGAACGGCCGATGAGCGGTCTGGAGATCGAACTCAACCTGATCGACGACCGGTTCGATCCGGCCATGCGCAATGCCGAGGCGTTGTCGGTGATTGCCGATCCGCAATTCCAGACCGAGCTCGGCAGGTTCAATCTGGAGATCAATCTGCCGCCGCGAAGGCTCGCCGGCACCGGCCTGGACTCCTTCGGCCGATCGATCCAGGCCGCGATCGACGGCGCGGATCAGAAGATCAGCGGTGCCCGGCTGGTGATGATCGGCATCCTGCCGACCCTGCGGCCGGAGCATGCGGCGCGGGAGCACCTCTCGGCGAATCCGCGCTACGCCATGCTCAACGAGCAGGTGCTGCAGGCTCGCGGCGAGGACATCAAGATCAACATCGACGGTGTCGAGCAACTGCGGCTGGTGACCGATTCGGTGATGCCGGAGGCCGCCTGCACCTCGACCCAGATCCACCTCCAGGTGGATCCGGAGTCCTTTGCCTCGTACTGGAACGCGGCCCAGATGATCGCCGGAGTCCAGGTCGCGGTCGGTGCGAATTCCCCGTTCCTGTTCGGTCGTCGGCTGGTGGACGAGTCGCGGGTGCCACTGTTCGAGCAGGCCACCGACACCCGCAGTGACGATCTGAAGACCCAGGGCGTACGCCCGCGGGTCTGGTTCGGCGAGCGCTGGATCGACTCCGTCTACGACCTGTTCGAGGAGAACAGCCGATACTTCGCGCCGCTGCTGCCGGTGATCAGCGACGAGGATCCGGCGGCCGTACTGGATGCCGGCGAGATACCGCAGCTGGCAGAGCTGCAGCTGCACAACGGCACCATCTATCGCTGGAACCGGCCCGTCTACGACGCCTCCGGAGAACGCCCGCACCTGCGGGTCGAGAACCGGGTGTTGCCGGCCGGGCCGACGGTGATCGACACGCTGGCCAATGTTGCATTCTTCTCCGGGCTGGTCAGGGCACTGGCCGAGGCCGAGCGGCCGATCTGGGTCGACCTCGGTTTCGAGACCGCGGCGAGGAATTTCCACACCGGCGTTCGCGACGGCATCGGGGCACGACTCGCCTGGCCGGGGATGGGCGAGCTGCCGGTCCGCGAACTGGTGCTGCGCAGACTGTTGCCGCTGGCGGCCGAAGGGCTGCGGAGCTGGGCGGTCGAGCCGGCGACCGCCGACCGGCTGCTGGACGTCATCGAGCGGCGGTGCCTCGCTGCAGTCAACGGGGCAACCTGGCAGACTGCGGCGGTAGCAGCACGCGAACAGGCAGGTGAGGATCGCGTCTCCGCATTGCGTGGCATGCTCAGCGACTACCGCGAGCTGATGGCCGCAGGGGACCCGGTGCACACCTGGCATGTCACTCGGCCTCGACGGCGCAGCGCCGCGTCCGGAGCGGACTCGTGACCGAGCACAGGAGCGGATGGAGGATGGCATGACGGGTAGCGATCAAGCCGATTCGACCGGTACCGATTCGACCGTGGTGGTCGGATACTCCGCCAAACCGGAGGGCCGGGCCGCGTTGGCCCGAGGCATCGCGATGGCGAAGCTCAACGGTTCCAAGATCGTCATCGTGCACACCGCCCCCGAGGACGACGCGCCCGAGGTGCGGGCCGAACTGGATGCCTCCGGCCTCAGCTACGACATCCATCAGGCGCCCGACGTGCTCGACCCCGCCGAAGAGTTGATCAAGGTTTCCGAAGCTTCTGCTGATGCCATGATCGTGATCGGTCTGCGCCGTCGCTCACCGGTCGGGAAGTTGTTACTGGGCAGCAATGCGCAGCGCGTCCTGCTCGACGCCTCCTGCCCTGTCCTGGCCGTCAAAGCGGAGTAGGTTGACACGGACGGCGGTTGTTGCAGACCGCCGCCGCGCCACGCGGATGGGCCCTGGATGACAACCGATTTGGGCTGCCGTGTCAGAATACTTTTCGGAGCAGGGGGTTGACTTTTTCCTGTCTGACCCTGCCCAAAAACGAACGCCCTGACCGACCCCGATGCATTCCGTACCGGTAAGCGAGAGGTTCTTTGTGACACCCACCTCCAATGCCCGACCGGCCGACGGACGCGTGTCTGCTGCCAGCTCAGCCGCCAGCAAGATCGACGCGCCTGTCAAGAAGGCCCCCGCCAAGAAGACGTCGAAGTCCACGACGAGGAAGGCGCCCCTGAAGGCCGTCGAGGATCCCGCCGTCGCCGAGAACGGCGAGGAGACGGCCGACAGCCCCAGGCAGACGGCCAAGAAGACCGCCGCCAAGAAGACCCCCGCCAGCAAGGCATCGGCGAAGACCGCCCGCGCGAAGGGTGGCCGCAAGTCCAAATCCGAGACCGATATCTCGGTCGAGGTCGACGGTTCCGACGTCGTGCTCACGGTCAGCGGCAAGAAGCGCAGCCTTGACGACGTCGACGAGTCCAAGTTCGACCAGAACGAGGAAGGCAAGCTGGAGAAGGAACTGGTCGAGGACCAGGGCTTCAGCCTTTCCGATGCCGATGACGCCGACGAGCCCGAGCAGCAGGTTCTCGCGGCCGGCGCCACCGCCGACCCGGTCAAGGACTACCTGAAGCAGATCGGCAAGGTCGCGCTGCTGAACGCCGAGCAGGAGGTCGAGCTCGCCAAGCGGATCGAGGCCGGCCTGTTCGCCGACGAGCAGTTGGGTGACTCGAAGGCCAAGATCAAGGAAGTCGCACGGGTCGACTACGAGTGGATCGCCGAGGACGGCCGGCGGGCGAAGAATCACCTGTTGGAGGCCAACCTTCGGCTGGTGGTCAGCCTGGCCAAGCGCTTCACCGGCCGCGGGATGATGTTCCTGGACCTCATCCAAGAGGGCAACATGGGCCTGATCCGTGCGGTCGAGAAATTCGACTACACCAAGGGCTACAAGTTCTCCACCTACGCCACCTGGTGGATCCGGCAGGCGATCACCCGCGCAATGGCCGATCAGGCCCGGACCATCCGGATCCCGGTGCACATGGTCGAGGTCATCAACAAGCTGGCCCGGGTGCAGCGGCAGATGCTGCAGGACCTCGGCCGCGAACCCACTCCGGAGGAGCTCGCCAAGGAGCTCGACATGACCCCGGAGAAGGTCGTCGAGGTGCAGAAGTACGGCCGTGAGCCGATCTCCCTGCACACCCCGCTGGGCGAGGACGGCGACTCCGAGTTCGGCGACCTGATCGAGGACTCCGAGGCTGTCGTGCCGGCCGACGCGGTTGGCTTCACCCTGCTGCAGGAGCAGTTGCACGACGTGCTGGACACGCTCAGCGAGCGCGAGGCCGGCGTGGTCTCGATGCGGTTCGGTCTGACCGACGGTCAGCCGAAGACGCTGGACGAGATCGGCAAGGTGTACGGCGTCACCCGTGAGCGGATCCGACAGATCGAGTCCAAGACGATGTCGAAGCTGCGGCACCCGTCCCGGTCGCAGGTGTTGCGCGACTACCTGGACTGAACGTTCGGCTTGGCTGTCAGGGCCCCTTCTCCCGATTCTGGGAGGAGGGGCCCTGCCGCGTTCCGGGTGGAAGCGGGCGGGCCGACATCACAATCCGCCCGCTACGCCGGCGAGCGCGTGCGTCAGTCGGCGACGTACTGGGTCATCAGGCGGTCGCGATCGGCGGCCTTCTCGGCGGCCCAGCGGTCGTCCCAGCTGACGTTGCCGAAATGCGTCACGCCGACCTCGGACCGCCGCCAGGTCAGACCGTTGATCCGCATCACCTGGGTCATCAGTCCGAGAGTGTCCCACCAGCGGCCGCTCCGCTCGCTCTGCACCATCGCCGGCGACAGCCCGAAGGTCTCGACCGTCCGGCGGAACAGCGTGGTGTTGCCGATCAGCGCACAGAAGGGATGGATGCGGTCGGCGCCGTGCCGAACCACGTCGTAGCTGATCGCGTCGGACCATGCCGTTGCTCCGGGGGCACGGACGCTCTCCCGGATGCCGACAACGTCCGGCGGGCCGGGCTCGGGTGCGAACTCGGTGCCGTCGGGCAGCAGCCACCTGGCCTGTACGCCGAACAGCCCGGCGTCGGCCGCCAGCTCGTCGGCCATCCGGTCGATGCTGCGGTCGGACCGGAAACAGACGTCGCTGTCGACGAACAGGTAGGCATCGCAGTCGGGGTTGGCGAGTACGGCGGCCGCCAGGATCTCGCCGTGGGTCGTCACCTGGTGGTCGAGCCCGTACCCCGACTGCTCGATCCGCACTCGTTCGTCGCGGAGCAGATCCAGGCGTTCGATGTCGGGCGAATCGTTGTCCAGCAACAGCACCTGCAGGTGGCTGCGGTCACGATGGTGCTGCAGCAGCGATCGCAGCATCAGCTCGGCGTAACGGGTGGTGCCGTGGTTCACGGCGATGACCTGGACGAGCACCCGCCGAACCTAGCCCAGGCGCCCGGCAGCGGGGCACCGGTTTTCCGGCAGAGCTGCCGACAAACAAGCGACCGCCACACTTCGGGCAGTGCCGAAGCGTGGCGGTCGTCTACGTCACAGTGGGCCGTACTGAGAACGATGTGGTATCCGGTCCGGCTAACTCACCTGTCAGCTGATCTTGGCGGTCTCATCCTGGATCTTCAGGGCAACCTGCTTGAGCTTGTCAGCGTGCTCCTTGCCGTGGTGCGCGCAGAAGAGAAGCTGCGAACCCCCCGGCATGGTGACACGTACATAGGCCTGCGCGCCGCAACGATCGCAGCGGTCAGCAGCAGTCAGAGCTGCATCGTCGATGACTGAAGTGCTCACGATAGGCCTCTCTTCCTCAGATCCAGTTGCACGAACTTGCTCGGATCTCACATGCGCTTGATGACGCTCTCGAACATACCTACCAGTCAACAGTGAGACGTCGGGTTTTTGTTCCACTTCCGGGTCTCGACTTCGTGTCACTTCTGTTACGCCGATCACGATCTGGTTGAGTCGTTCGAACGCCTCACGGCGCCTTCCTGCAGCAAACGTTACCCGGCGCAGGGGACAGTCGAAGCAGGCACGCCCAGGTGACTCTTCCGATGTCGTCGTGCCTCCGTCGAGCGACTGTCGCCGGCAGGTAATCTCGCGGAGTGCCAACGGTCAAGAACTCTGCCTCGACGAGAAAGTCTCCGGGCCCGGCCGCCGACCAGGGCCGGGAATACGAAGCTCGCCATCTGCTCGTGCTGGAGGGCCTGGAAGCCGTCCGCAAACGTCCGGGCATGTACATCGGGTCCACCGACACCCGGGGCCTGATGCACTGCGTCTGGGAGCTGATCGACAACACCGTCGACGAGGCGCTCGGCGGCTTCGGTGATCACGTCGAGGTCTACCTGAATGCCGACGGCAGCATCTCGGTCCATGATCATGCCCGCGGCATCCCGGTGGACAAGGAACCGCGTACGGGGCTGAGCGGGGTCGAGGTGGTGATGACCCGGCTGCATGCCGGCGGCAAGTTCGGCGGGGGCTCGTACAACGCTGCCGGTGGCCTGCACGGCGTCGGACTTTCGGTGGTGAACGCACTGTCGTCGCGGGTCGACGTCGAGGTCGACCGCAACTCGGCTACCTGGGGAATGTCCTTCCAGCGTGGTGTTCCCGGCACCTTCGCCGGCCCGGGGGAGAACGCGAAGTTCACCCCGGGTGGTGAGCTGGCGAAGCTGAAGCGGGTGAAGAAGGGGGTCACCGGAACCCGGATCACCTGCTGGCCGGATCGGCAGATCTTCCACAAGGAAGCCGAGCTGTCGCTGGAGGTGCTGAAGGGGCGGCTGCGCCAGACCAGCTTCCTGGTGCCGGGCCTGGCGCTGACCATCACCGATGCGCGCCATCTGGACCGCAATGGGGGCGAGCCGGAGACCGAGACCTTCAAGCACGACGGCGGGATCACCGAATTCTGCGAGTACCTCGCCGAGGACGAGGCCGTCACCGATGTTGTCCGGTTGCAGGGCAACGAGCAGTTCACCGAGACGGTGCCGATGCTGGACGACAACGGGCACATGACGCCGACCGACGTCGACCGGGATCTCGAGATCGATGTTGCGGTGCGCTGGGGCAAGGGCTACGAGACCACGCTGCGGTCCTTCGTCAATGTGATCGCCACCCCGAAGGGCGGCACCCATGTGCAGGGCTTCGAGCGGTCGCTGACCAAGACCTTCACCAAGGTGCTGGAGGGCACCCGGCTGCTGAAGAACGGCGACGACGTGATCAAGGACGACATCCTGGAAGGGATGACCGGGGTGATCACGGTCCGACTCGCCGAACCGCAGTTCGAGGGCCAGACCAAGGAGGTGCTGGGCACCCCGGCAGTGACCAGGCTGGTCAGCAAGGTGGTCGATCGCGAACTCAGCGCTTTCCTCACCTCGACCAAGCGCGATGCCAAGGCTCAGGCTCGTACGGTGCTGGAGAAGGTCGTCTCGGCTTCCCGGGCGCGGGTCGCGGCCCGGCAGCACAAGGAAGCCCAACGACGCAAGAACGCGCTGGAATCCTCCAGCCTGCCGCCGAAGCTGAAGGACTGCCGCAGCAACGACATCGATCGCTGCGAACTGTTCATCGTCGAGGGCGACTCAGCGCTGGGCACCGCGCAGGCGGCCCGGAACTCCGAATTCCAGGCGCTGCTGCCGATCCGCGGAAAGATCTTGAACGTGCAGAAGGCGTCGGTCGGCGACATGCTGAAGAACGCCGAGTGCGCGTCCATCATCCAGGTCGTGGGAGCCGGCTCCGGGCGAAGTTTTGATCTTGATGCGGCCCGCTACGGCAAGATCATCTTCATGGCCGACGCGGACTCCGACGGTGCCCACATCCGTACCTTGTTGGCGACCCTGTTCTTCCGCTACATGCGTCCGTTGGTGGAGGCCGGTCGGATCTACTCGGCGGTGCCGCCGCTGCACCGCTTCGAGCTGACCAACCCGAAGAAGGGGATGGACAAGTACGTCTACACCTACAACGATCAGGAGTATCAGCGGAAGGCTGCCGAGCTGACCAAGAAGGGCATCAAGTACAAGGAACCCCAACGCTACAAGGGCCTTGGCGAGATGGATGCCCATCAGCTCGCGGAAACCACGATGGATCCACGGCACCGGATGTTGCGCCGGCTGACCGTCGATGACGTGGCCGCCGCCGAGCTGACCTTCGAGCTGCTGATGGGCAACGATGTCGGTCCGCGGCGCGAATTCCTGATCGACGGTGCCTACCAGCTGGATGCCGCCACCATCGACGCCTGACGGCGCCGATCCGGGGATCAAGGAATCGACGATGACGGTTGGTCGTGAGGTCCTGGCCGGCGTGCCGCAACGGTTGGATGCGAACGGCACCCGGGTCGAGCAGATCTTTCGTCATTTGCAGCGGCTGGTGTCGACGCTGCCCACGGGAGCGGAGCTGCCATCGGAGCGGATTGTCGCCGAGCACTTCGGCGTCGCGCGAATGACGGCGCGGGAGGCCGTGGACCGGCTGGTCGAGGTCGGCTTGGCTGAGCGGATCCCGCGACGGGGCACCTTCGTCGGTCAGCCCCGCTTCGTGCACACCCGTCACTTGGCCTCCTACGACGACGACATCAGAGCTCGGGGTATGACGCCGGGCGGACGGAAGGTGTCATCGCGCATTCGCAAGGCGAGCCGCGCGGTTGCCGTGGCGCTGGAGATCGAGCCTGGTGATCCGTATCTCGATCTGGTCCGACTGCGGACCGCCGACGGCGAGCCGATGGCGATCACGCATTCCCAACTGTCGATCCGTCGATTTCCCGGGATCGAGTCGATGGAGTTTCCCGGTGGTTCGCTGCACGGCGAGTTGGCCCGGCTCTGGGGTGTTCGGGCGGCCCAGCACAGCCAACGCATCCGAGCGGTGGTGGTGAACGCTGTCGATGCCCGGCTGCTCGAAGTACCGGCTGGGGTTGCCGGCTTCGAGATGCGGGGCACCAGTAGGGACGCCGAGGGTGTGGTGATCGAATTCGGGCAGTCGGTCTATCGTGCGGACCGCTACGAAGTCGTGCTGCACACCGATCTGCCTTCCTAGGCAGGGATTCCGATCAGGTCAGCCAGCCGATGATGTCGGACAACTCAGTAGCGAGGTAGGCCGGAAGCTTCAGCTCCGGTGGTTCCACCGATGCCGCCTGCTGCTGGACCGCGAGCTTGTCCAGATAACCGAGTACGTCGGAGTCTGGATGGCGCAGCGGCCCACGGGTCGGCACGTCGGCGCGCAGCAGTACAGTCCGCGCTCCTGAGGCATTGCCGCCGACGATGTCGTGATCAATTCGGTCACCCACGTGTACATGGACCTCCGCATCGCCGCGGGCGGCGGCGAAGGCTGCGGTCGATGGCTTCGGTTCGCCGATGTCGTCGGCGGTCAGAAGTTGATCAATCGCGCCCAACAGGCCGATCCCACCCAGGATCGGTTCCTGATAGCGACGCCAGCCGTTGGTCAGCACAACCACCCGCCAACCGGCCGAGTGGAGCTCGGCGAGGGATTCGAAGGTCCTCTCATGCAGCAAACGGGTGCGACTGTTCCGGACATGATCATGCAACCGATCGACCAGGTCGAATGGTTGCTGCACGCCGGTCTCGGCCAGGTTCTCGGCGACGATCGTGTCCCAGTCGTAGGCGGCCAACGGGTCGGTCGTGAGCAATTGTCGGTGTCGTTGCAGGATCTGCGGCTTGATCGGGGCGACACCTTCGGCCACAAGATCGTCCTGTAGGTCGGTGAGCACCAGACCGAACGGGCCGCTGATCAACGTGCCGTCGAGATCGAAGCTGATCACGCCGCCTGTCATCGGGTCCTTTCGAGGATGAAGTCCATCGTGAATTTCGAGCGTTGGGTGCGGCACGGCTCAGTCGCTGACCGAGACGTTCTTCAGGTTGAACAGCAGATCCATGTACGAGGTCGGCTTGAGGTTCTTCACACTGGGTTTGATCATGAAGGTGTAGCCGGACCACAGGATCGGGATGTCAACATGGGTCTGCTCCAGTGCGCTGGCAGCCTGGACGGCCAGTTGCTGGCTCTGCTTCGGATCGGCGGCATTCTGCGCCTGCTCGACCAGATCGGCGTACTTGCGGTAGGCCGGCCACCAGTTCTTCCGCATCAGTGCCTTTTGCTGCTTGAGCTTCTCGGCACCGGACAGTTTCTTGTCCGCATCGATCTCCCAGTACCTCTTGCAGGCGGCGGTCGGCATAGCCCGCTGCTGGGCGGGCATCAAACTGGTGAAGCCGTACATGCTGGGCACCCGGATCCCGTAGTGGTAGTAGCGGAATCCGACGTAGTCGGCCGGATGCACCTTATCGGTCTTCTCGGCCAGCACACCGACGTCGACCTGGTCGATCTTGTACTTGATTCCCAGATGCTTGCTCCACATCTCACCGACCGCCTCGATCCAGGGCAGGCTGTCGTAGATCATGATGTTGATCTCCGGCATGCCCTTGCCACCGGCGTACCCGGCAGCGGCGAGCAACTTCTTGGCACCCGCCGGATCGAACTTGGTCGCGGACTCGACCTGGTCGTAGCCGGGAATGCCGCTGGGGCACAGTGTGGTGGCCGCCTTGAGCGGCTTCGCGATCGTCGCCACCGCATCCCGGTCGATGGCCATCGACAGGGCCAGCCGGACCCGTACATCGGACTCCAGGATGTCGTTCTCGCTGTTCAACACCTCCAGCGAGTTGAACTGGGTCAGGTTGGCCAGGTGCAGTTGATCGGCAATGCTTTCATCGGACAGGATCGATTCCGGGTCGCCGTTGACGCGGAAGAGATCGATCTCGTCTGCGTTGTACTGGACCATCCCGGCTGGATCGCCACCGTCGTTGAAGACTCCGCTCCACTCGGTGACCGGATAGTTGTCCTTGTCCCAGTAATGATCACTGCGTTCGGCGGTGAAGCCGGCGTTGGCCCGCCACTTGGTCAGCACGTAAGTGCCGTTGCCGACCCAGTTCTCCGGCTCCGACCAATCATCGGGATGATCTTCGACCGTCTTGGGATGCAGCGGACGCGTGGTCTGGCCGGCCAGGGTGGGCAGGAACAGCGGATCCGGCTTGACCAGGGTGAACTCCAGCGTCCGATCACCCTTCGCCTTCACTCCGACGGCCGAGAAGTCAGAGGACTTGCCGGCGAAGAAATCGGCGGCTCCGACCACGTTCTGGTAGACGTTCGCACCGAAAGCAAGATCATTCTCCTGCTCCGTGGCGGTCTTCGGGGACAGGCTGCGCTGCCAGTTCCAGACGAAGTCGTCGGCCGTCACCGGGTCTGCGTTGGACCACGCGGCGTCGGCACGCAGCTGGAAGGTGTAGGTGAGACCGTCGTCGGAGATCTCCCACTTCTCGGCCACGCCGGGCAGCGCATTGCTTCCGTCATCGGGGTCCAGCAGGACCAGTCCCTCGAACAGTCCCGCGGTCAACCAGGCGGTGTCCGGCACGGTCGATCCGGTGAAGGCGGGATCGAGGTGATCGATGGGCCGCATCATCTGGGTGAAGGTCGTCGCAGCCGCCGAGCCGTCGCCCTTGTCGCCCGAGCCGGACTCCTGTGGCCCGTTGCTGCTGAACGTGCACGACGTTACTCCCACGGCTCCTGCCGCGAGGGTTGCGCCGAGCAGTAGCCGGCGGGACACGGTGTGTGGTGCGGTCATCAGTCCTCCTGGAGGATCGCCGACCGCGCGTCATCGCGACCGACTGGTGGGTGGTGCGGACTGCCCGAGTCCCGGCGTACCCAGTGACCCTGGGCGATCTCGATCAATTCGCCGGCACCGATCACATCCGGGCGTCGCTGTAGCGGCAGCGGATCGGTGTGCGCTGGCAGTACGGCCGAGAGCAGTGCCTTGGTGTACGGATGGGCTGGCCGATTGAAGAGGTCGCGAGTCGGTGCGGACTCAACGATCAAGCCGTCGGCCATCACGATGATCCGATCGCACAGCTTCTGTGCGACGGCGAGGTTGTGGGTGACGAACAGCAGCGACAGCGACAGCCGCTGCCGCAGCTCCGACAGCAACTTGAGGATCTCGGCCTGGATCGACACGTCCAGCGCGGAGGTCGGTTCGTCACAGACCAGCAGCGCCGGCTCCAGCGCCAGAGCCCGGGCGATCGCCACCCGCTGTTGCTGGCCGCCGGACAGCTGACGCGGATAGTGCTCCTGCAGATCGGCCGGGATGCCGACCAGGTCGAGCAGTTCCCGCGCCCTGGTCGTCCGCTGTCGGCTCCCCATCGCCCGGTGCAGGCGGAGCGGTTCGCCGACATTGGCAACGACCGACAGCTGCGGAAGCAGCGATCCGTACGGGTTCTGGAAGACCATCTGCGCCGAGCGACGGAATCTCCGCATGGTCCGGCCATCGGCCGTGAGCAGATCACTGCCCTGGAAGGAGATCTCGCCTGAGGTGGCATCGATCAGCCGCATGATCAACCGGGCCAGCGTGGACTTTCCGCTGCCGGACTGACCGACCACGCCGATCGCCTCGCCGGGGCGGATGCTCAGGTTGACGTCGCTGACGGCATGCACCTCACCACCGGGCACGTGGAAGACCTTGCTCAGCTCGGAAGCGGTGATCAACGTCGGCGGCAGGGGGCTCGACGGTTCTCTAGGTTGTGTCGGCTGTCGATCAGGCTCGGCGTTCGCGCGGTCGCCGTAGTCGATGTCGATCGCCGATGCGATCAGTTGGCGTGAGTACGGTTCGGTCGCCGTCGTCGCGAAGTCCGCCATCCGACCGGTTTCCACCACACTGCCGTGACGCATCACCACCACGTCGTCGCAGGTGTAGCGGGCCACTCCGAGATCGTGGGTGATCATGATCATCGCCAGGCCGTCGCGACGAAGGTCCTTGAGCAGATCGAGGACCTGTCGCTGCACCGTCACATCGAGTGCCGTTGTCGGCTCGTCGGCGATCAGCAGGTCCGGCTGGGTGACGACGGCCATCGCGATCATGGCCCGTTGCAGCATCCCGCCGGAGAACTGGAACGGGTACATCCGGATCCGCTTCTGCGGTTCGGGGATGCCGACCCGATCCATCGCCTCGACCGCCCGCATTCCGGCTTCCTTGCGGCCGCAAATCCCGTGCCACAACAGATGTTCGGTGAGCTGCCGCTTCAGTGTCAGAGTCGGATTGAACGCTTCCATCGCATTCTGGAAGACCATCCCGATCCGTCGTCCACGCAGCGACCGCAGATCAGCCTCGGGCATCGTGATCAGATCACGTCCGGCGAAGTCTGCCTGGCCCGAGACCTTGGCCGATCCCGGCAGCAGGCGCATGATCGCTCGCATGCTGACGGTCTTTCCCGATCCGGATTCGCCCACCAGGGCCAGGGATCCGGCGGTGGGGAGGTCGAGATTCAACCCCGCGACGGCCTCGGTTCGCTTGTTCGCGAACGTCACCCGGAGGTTGCGGACCGACAGGATCGAGGTGGCGGGCGCCGTGTCCACGGCGGCGAGATGAGCCGACC
>DATCVL010000400.1:0-9880 GCA_036566865.1 Microlunatus sp. | reverse complement strand
AATGCCCGAACTCGGTGGTCGCCAGCGCCGCCAACTCCGCCTTGTCGTCCAGGGTCGGGGCCAGTTTGGCGTCCTCGGCCATCCGCTCGAACGCGGTCAGCTCGCCGTACGCGAGCACTCCCAGCAGGTCCACCGCCGCGGCCCGGTAGGCGGGGTCGTCAAAGGCCGTCTGCTCCATGCCCGGCACCCTATCGGGCCGCGCACGGGAGTGGCGCATGCCACACGAAGCGGCGTTGACAGCCGCTGCGGTTACACTGGTGGGCGATTCGCCGGTGACGCGCCCATATGGGCAAGCTGGTGCGAGGTGCTTGCACAGTGTCCCCGCGCCTCACGATCGGGGCTAGACAGCCCCAGGCGCCCGGCCACTGAGCATCTGTCCGCATCAAGCATGTGAGAGGCGATCAGCCTGACCACCTTCCGAGAGCTCGGGGTGCTGCCCGAGATCTGTGACGCGCTCGAGCGCGTCGACATCGTCGAACCCTTCCCGATCCAGGAGATGACCCTCCCGGTGGCCCTGATGGGCACCGATCTGATCGGGCAGGCCCGTACCGGCACCGGCAAGACGCTCGGCTTCGGCATCCCGTTGCTGCAGCGCACCATCTCCCCCGGCGAGGCCGACTACGAGGAGCTCGCCGCTCCCGGCAAGCCGCAGGCGCTGGTCGTCACCCCGACCCGCGAGCTGACCATCCAGGTCGCCAAGGACCTGGAGACCGCGTCCACCGTCCGCACCGTGCGCGTCCTGACCATCTACGGCGGCGTCGCGTACGAGCCGCAGCTGGACGCGCTGAAGAAGGGCGTCGACGTCGTCGTCGGTACGCCGGGACGCCTGCTGGACCTGGCGAACCGGGGCGTCCTCGACCTCGGCCACATCAAGGTGCTGGTGCTGGACGAGGCCGACGAGATGCTCGACCTCGGCTTCCTGCCCGACGTGGAACGCATTCTGCGCAAGACCCCCGAGCTGCGGCAGACGATGTTGTTCTCGGCAACGATGCCGTCTGCGGTGATCGCGCTGGCCCGCACCCACATGCGGCACCCGCTGAACATCCGCGCCGAGTCGGCCGGCGACGAGACCACGGTGCCGACCACCGCACAGTTCGTCTACCAGGCACACGATCTGGACAAGCCCGAGGTGATCGCCCGGATCCTGCAGGCCGAGTCCCGGGATCGGGTGATGATCTTCTGCCGGACCAAGCGCACCGCGCAGCGGGTCGCCGATGACCTGAAGGATCGCGGCTTCTCCGCCGCGCCGATCCATGGTGATCTGTCCCAGGTGGTGCGGGAGAAGGCGCTCAGCCGATTCCGTGAGGGCAAGGTCGACACCCTGGTGGCCACCGACGTCGCCGCCCGCGGCATCGACGTCTCCGGCGTCAGCCACGTGATCAACTACGAGTGCCCCGACGACGAGAGCGCCTACGTGCACCGGATCGGCCGGACCGGTCGGGCCGGCGCGTCCGGGGTGGCGATCACCTTTGTCGACTGGGCCGATCTGACCCGGTGGAAGGTGATCAACAACGCTCTCGGGCTGCCGTTCGAGGAGCCGCAGGAGACCTACTCCACCTCCGAGCACCTGTTCCATGATCAGGGCATCGACCGCTCCGCGAAGGGCCGACTGGTGCCCGAGAAGCCGCGAGATGATGATCATGGTCAGGAGCGCAAGCGGGAACGCACCAAGCCGAAGCGGAACCGCAATCGGGTCCGGATGCGCAACGGCGTTCCGGTGGCGGGCGACGCAGCAGCCACCGCGGAGCCGTCGGCCGAGGGCGGCGCTGCTGTCACCGAGGACGGCGACGCTACCGAGGCGCCGAAGAAGCCGCGTCGCCGTCGGCGTCGCCGCTCCAGCGATTCCACTTCGCAGGACTGATCACCGATTGCAGCCGACCCGCGACCGGTGGGTCGGCCACGATCAACATCACCTCGACATCCAGGCTGAGCACCGCGGCCGCGTACTGGGCAACCAGATCGACCGAGTCGGCGGTGAGTCGGACCTCGCATCGCTGAGATCCGAGATCGACCACGGCGCCGGGAATCGAACCCCAGATGCGCTGTCGCAATCGGTCCGCGCTCAGGTCCACCCGGATGATCGCGCCGTGTGCGTAGACTGCCTCGGCGAAGCGGTCGGCCAGGAATGCTTCGGCATCGAGATCGCGCGGCTGGAAATGATCATGAGCCGGTCGGGCGAGCCGGATCCGGTCGACCCTGAACGTACGCCAGTCCTGCCGATCCTGATCATGGGCGATCAGGTACCAGTAGCCGTGCACCGGCAAGGTGATCAACTGCTGCGGTTCGGTACGCCGGCGTGACGTCCGCCCCGACCGGTCCGCGTAGTCGAACGACAGCACCCGATGATCGCGGCAACACTCACCGAGCATGATCAACAACTCGGGGTCGATCTGCACGCCGGCGGCCGATCGGGGACTCGTCGCGACCACGGCGTCGCGGAGTGCGCCGACTCTGCTGCGCAGCGTGGCCGGCAGTAGTTGATCAAGTTTGACCCGGACCCGTTCACCGGCCTCGGCCAGCGACGGCACCTGACCGCCGAGCGCGATCAAGGACAGCGAGACCGCCACCGCCTCGTCGTCGTCCAACACCAGCGGAGGCAGATTCCGGCCGGCAACCAAGCGGTAGCCGCCGGCGCGGCCGGTGACACTCTCGATCGGGTATTCCAGTTGGCGGAGCCGTTCGAGGTCGCGGCGCAGCGTCCGATCGGTGATGTCCAATCGCTCGGTCAGTTCGGACGCCGACCAGCGCGGGCGCCCCTGCAGCAGGGTCAGCAGGCGCAGCAGGCGCGCCGGCATCGCGCTCCGCGGTCTGCGCATCGGCTGCATTCCCTCGTCTTCGGCCATCTCGTCATCCTCAAGTAAATGCGGACTCGTTACGTCCACAAAGGACCCTAGCGTCGAGCCATGACCACTCAACACAACGGCATCGACCTGACCACCGGCTTCCAACTGAGGTCACCGCATCGGCCGACCCGGACCGTCCGGCCGGACCGAGCAGAGGACCTTGCCTCGGCGGTCGCAGCCGCCTGTCGCGATGGACGGCGGATCGCCGTCCAGGCCACCGGCCACGGGCGGACCGCAGGCGCCGACGACGTCGTCCTGATCTCCACCGGCGCGCTGTCCGACGTCCGGATCGACCCGGCAGCGCGCAGCGCCAGGATCGAGGCGGGAGCGACCTGGGGCTCGGTGATCGCTGCCGCCGCCGACCACGGCCTGGCCCCGCTGTCCGGCAGCTTCCCCGGCGTCGGTGCCGTCGGCTACACCCTCGGTGGCGGCTCCGGGCTGCTGTCGCCGTCGTACGGGTACGCCGCCGATCGGGTCCGCGCGGTCGAGTTGATCACTGTGGACGGGAAGCCGCGGCGAGTGACCGCGGACAGCGATCCCGAGCTGTTCTGGGGGCTCCGCGGGGCCGGCGGCAACCTCGGTGTGGTCGCCGCGCTCGAGGTCGAGCTGTTCGCCGTCCGATCCGTGCTCGGCGGTGCGGTCGCGTACGACCTGGGCCGGGATCCGGGCTTGCTCACCGCGTGGCGGGACTGGGCCGACCGATTGCCGGAGCAGGTGCTCGCGGCGGCCACCGTGCTGTCGTACCCGGAGCTCGCGAGGTTCCCCGCGCAGCTGCGCGGCCGGCACATCGCTCGACTCCAGCTCTGCTGGCCCGAGCCCGACCGGGACCTGGCAGCTGATCACCTCGCCGAGCTGCGCGGCCTGGGTACGCCGCTGCAGGACACCATCGGCGAACTGCGGTACGCGCAGTCCGGCAGCATCTTCGCCGAACCGGATCGACCGCACGCCTACCGCGGCACCGGCTGGCTGCTCGGCGGGCTCCCCGAGGTTGCGCTCGAGACGCTGGCGTCAACCGCCGGCCCTCGGGCCGGGGCGATGTGCATCACCGGCCTTCGTCGGATCAGTGGCGCCATGCGGCGCCCGCCCGCCGTACCCGACGCGATCGGTCTGCGGCAGGCGCGGTGGTCGTTCAATGTGCTGTCGCCCCACGACCCGGAGTCGGACGACGGGATCACCGCCGTCCATCGGGGCGTACTCGAGCCCTGGCAGCAGTCGATCATCGGGCGCAGCCTCAACTTCACCTTCGATCCGCTGCGACCGGACGAGGTCGCCGGTGCTTACGACCCCGCGGCGGTGCCGCGGCTGCGGGCCCTGCGCGAGGAGGTCGATCCGGAGCGGATGATCATCGCCCAGCACGCACTGTGATCAGCTCCGGTGATCAGGCTCGGATCCGTCCCTTGATCTCGGCCAGCGCCTGCGGCGAGGTGGTGTTCACGCCAAGATCATGATCGACCTTGCCGGTGCCGTGGTAGTCGCTCGATCCGGTGATCAGCACGCCGAGCTGATCGGCGAGCTTGCGTAGCCGTTCGCGGGTCTCGGCATCGTGATCTTGGTGGTCGACCTCGATCCCGGCCAGTCCATGATCGGAGACCAGCATCTGCAGGTAGTCCGGCGGCAGGGCAGCTTCCCGGCCGCGACCCCAGGGGTGGGCGATCACCGGGACGCCGCCGGCCGCGGTCACCAGATCGATGCCGTGGGCGACGTCGATCGTGTAGCGCTCGACGTGGGCCGGTCCGCCATCGGCGAGGAAGCGGTCGAAGGCCTCCTTGCGGTCCTGCACGTGACCGGCCTCGACCAGCGCATCGGCGATGTGCGGACGGCCGACCGAAGGACTGTCGCCGACCTTGGCCAGCACGGCCTCCTCGGTCACCGGGGCACCCAGTTCGGCAAGCTTGTCCAGCACCGGACGCAGTCGGTTGGTCCGTCCCTCCCGCACCCTGGCCATCTCCTCGTGCAATTCGGCGAACTGCTCGTCGCCGCCGTACATCAGCAGGTGGATGCTCATCCCCTTGCCCTGCCCGAACTGCCGGTTCTGGCAGGAGAGCTCCATCCCTCGCAGCACCTCGATGCCGATCCGCTCTCCCTCGGCGACGGCCTCGTCCAGTCCGTCGAAGGTGTCATGATCGGTCAGGGCGACCGTGCTCAGCCCGGCAGCCTTCGCGTTGCGGACCAGCTCGGCCGGAGTGTCGGTGCCGTCGCTGACGTTCGAGTGGGTGTGCAGGTCGATGGACATGCGGGTCATTCTGTCCGACGGGATCAACGGCCCGACCGGCAGGATCGAATTCTACGATATGTAGAATCAGCCTCCGCAGGATCCGCCGGGTCGACAGGAGGGAGCGCCACGTGACACCGATCGCGCTGGTGATCATTGTCCTGTTCGCGCTCAGCGGCGGCTTCTTCGCGGTCCGGATGATCAGCTCCGGCGGCGCACATGATCGGATCTTCGATGCCAGCCATGTGCTGATGGCGGCGATGATGATCATCATGGCGATCGGCTGGTCGGCCCGAGTCCCGGCGGTGCTGCAGCTCACGGTGTTCACCGGATTCGCTCTCTGGTACGTCTACCTGGCGATGTTTCGGCCGTACGCCGTGGAGGCCCTGATCGAGGAAGCCCAGATCAAGAAGACTTCGACCGGCTCGCGGGCTTCGGCCCATCACACCGGGCGCCCCCGGCTGCTGTACCACGCCGCGATGATGATGGCGATGGTCTGGATGGCGGTGATCATGGCGCCGGTCCCCGCGGCCGGCGCGATGGACATGGCCATGCCCGGCCACCCGCACGGCGCCGACTCGGCAGCCTCGATTCCCTTGCATGCCTGGGCGAATCCGTTGTCGATCATGATCGGCATCGCCTTCGCCGGCGCAGCGGTGTGGTACATCGCGCGCTTCGTCCGATTCGCCGGAACACGTCGCGTCAACGACGCCCACGACGTACGCCGGTTGACCGATCTCGCCTCGGCTGCCGTGATGGCGGTCGGCATGGCCCTGGCCTTCCTGGTGGACATCAGATGACTGGATTGAGATTCCGTAGATGACCGGATTGAGATTGCGTACCGCGGCGGCAGTGATCATCGCCCTCGCCGTCAGCTTCATCGCAGCAGCGCCGGCGTCGGCGCACGTGCGGGTGAGCAGCACCGAGGCCGTGCGGGGCGGGTACGGCGTACTGACCTTCCGGGTGCCGACCGAGTCCGACACCGCCTCGACCACCGAGTTGATCATCACGCTGCCGTCGGACACCCCGATCACCTCGGTGTCCACCCAGCCGGTGACCGGATGGACCGCGACTCGAACGGTCAAGAAGTTGACTCAGCCGATCAAGACCGACGACGGAGAGATCGACAGCTACGTCGCCAAGCTCACCTGGAAAGCCGACGCCGCACGATACGCAATCAAGCCGGGTGAATTCGGCATGTTCAACATCTCGGCCGGACCGCTGCCGGATGCGGACAGCATCGCCTTTCCGACCGTACAGCGCTACAGCGACGGCAGTTCGGTGGCCTGGGACGAGATCGCATCGGGCTCGGGCGCGAAGCCCGATCATCCCGCACCGGAGATCGAGCTGACCCCGGCCGCGACCGCATCCACGCCTGCATCGCCCGATGCCACGCCCCAACCCGGCACGAACCAGTCGTCGAGCCAGGGAACGGATTGGTTGTCGCCGATCGCGATCGGCCTGGCGGCGATCGCCGTGATCGTCTCTGCCATCGCATTGCTGCGCAGCCGGCGTCACGACTGAGCGGGCCCGCATGATCAAAGGTTCCGCATGATCAAAGGCCCCGCATGATCAAGGGAATGCCGCGCCCGCTGCTCGGGGCCCTGTTGTTGGCCCTGGCAGTGATCATCGGCGTACCGGCCACGGCGTCGGCGCACGCGGTCCTGGTCGGCAGTACTCCCACCGACGGTGCTCGGCTGGCGCGCGCGCCGGAACGGGTGACGCTGCGTTTCGACGAGCCGGTGCAGATCGCCCCGGACGCGGCCCGGGTGATCACCGACACCGGGGAACGAGTCGACGACAGCGCACCCCGGCTCGCCGATCAGGATCGTACGGTGATCATCGGGCTGCGGCAGGGCCTGTCCGACCGCCCGGCCAGTTACCTGGTCAGTTGGCGGGTGGTGTCCGCGGATTCCCATCCGGTGAACGGATCTCTACGGTTCGGTGTCGGCCGTGAGCCTGCACCGGCAACCGGTGCTGCGGTCAGCGGCCGGGCCTCGACGATCGCCTCCGGGATCGGCACCGGATTGGGTTACGCCGGTCTGGTCGCCGCGCTCGGAGCGCTGGCCACCAGCCTGCTGATCTGGCCTGCCGCCCTACGATCGCGACGACTCGCGCCGGTGATCATCGGCGGCACGGCGGCGATCCTGGCGGGCGGCATCGTCGAGCTGGCCACCGAAGCGATCGAGTTGGAGGGGCTCGGCCCGGTCCTCTCCGGTGCCGGACGGTTCCTGGTTCCTCGGATGATCATCGCGCTGGCGTTGCTGCCGCTGAGCCTGGAGTTGCTGACGCGCACCCGCAACCGGGTCGGCGGCAGTCGCTGGCTGGTCGGGGTGTGGAGCGGGGTCGCCGTCGGCCTGGTGATCATCGTTGCTGCCCACGGCCATGCCCTGGTCGGACCGCAACGACTGTTGACGCTGATCGCCACCGCAGGCCACCTGGCCGGGATGTGCTGCTGGCTCGGCGGGCTGATCGTGTTGATCTTGGTCGTGCTGCCGCGGCTGCGGGCCCGTCCGGCGGTGGTCGGCCGCGCCATCAGTGGCTGGTCGCGGTACGCATTCGGCTGTGTGGCGGTGCTGATCATCTCCGGCGAATTGCTGGCCTGGCGACAGATCCAGCCGATCGAAGCGCTCTGGCGAACGACGTACGGAGTGGTGTTGTTGATCAAGCTCGGCTTGATCGCCGCGGCTCTGGTGCTCGGCCGTCTGACCAGCCGCTATGCCGCCCGGACCCGAGCCTCCTCCCGGGCCCGGCTGCTGCTCGGTGTCGAGGTGGCCGTGACGGTGTTGATCATCGGCGCCGCGACGGTGCTCGGCTCGACGCCGCCGGCCCGGGACACCTACGGCCCGCCGGTGACCTCGGTGGTCGACTACCCGAAGGGGCAGTTGGTGGTCTTCGTCGAGCCCACCCGGCGTGGCGCGCAGCAGATCACGGTGACCGCCGAATCGGCGACCGGCCTGACGGCCCCGCTGCGCGACCTGTCCGGCCGGCTCTCCTCTGCCGACGCCGGCGTGGCTGCCATCGACGTCCACTTCGAACGATCCGGCGATCATTGGCAGAGTACCGATGCCACCGCACCGCTGCCCGGGGTCTGGACCCTTCAACTGGTCGCGTATCCGCTCAGCGGTCCGGCGTACGTGACCAGCACCGACTATCGCGTCTGGTAGGCAGGTCCGGTGCACAGCAACGAAGTCCTGCGAATCGTCGACTGGGTCGAGTCGCACGACGCGTGCTACCAGATCAACGGCGGCTGGGCCGTCGACGCGCTGGTCGGACGCCAGACCCGACCGCACCGTGATCTTGATCTGTTCATCGATGCCGATGTCGTGCCGTCGTTGCTCAGCTGGCTGCGGAGTCGGGGCTACGCGGTGGAGACCGATGAACTGCCGGCGCGGGTGGAGCTGCGGGATGGTCGGTTGCGCGTCGATGTCCATCCGATGACCCTGGACGCGGCCGGCAACGGCACCCAGTGGGATGACCACGGGACCGCGATCTACAGCCACCCCGCCGCGGCCCGGACGACCGGGTCGATCGACGGACACCAGGTGTGCGTGGCCTCGGCGGCCCGGCTACGAGAGCTGCATGAGGGTTATCCGCCGCGAGATGTTGATCATCACGACCTTGCTCTGCTCAACGACCTGTGAGGTCGGCTCCGAGCAGCGGAAGACGGGGCCCGAGACCCTCGATCGCAATGTCGGACCGGCGAGCGTGTTGCCACTTCTCACGGGTGAGAACGAACTCCAGCGCCCGTACCGGCCGGCCCTCCCGCTCGTAGACCTGACTCCCGTTCGGCTCGTATCCCAGTGGGTCTGCACGAGCTGCAGCCCGGCCAACTCGACCAGATCCGCGTCATCGGGATACCGCAGCGCGACTCGCGGGGTGATGATCCGGAGATCGAAGAACGGCCAGAGCTGATTGCGCAGGGCTCGGTGCCTGGCCGAACGCCAGTGGGCAGACAGAGATCGACGAGCTCTTCGGCCAGCTCGCGGACAGCTTCTCCGATTGCAGCTCCTACACGTTCGAACTGCTGGAGGCCGAAGTGATCGGTGAGGTGGCCTACACCGTCGGAATCGAACACACCTCGGCGTCCGTCAACGGTCGGCCGACGACGTACACCTTGCGGGCAACGCACACCTATCGCCGAGGGGACGGCGAGTGGAAGGTGGCGCACCGCCATGGCAGTGCGCCACCACAATGATCATGGAACCGGCGTACGCGTTCATTGCCTGGGCAGCAGCCGAGCCAACACGGCCATGATCACCATCAGCACCGCCAGCGCCGCCACCGTGCCTGTCAGCGCCACCGCGAGACCGTGACTGGAGAGACCGAAGAAGATCAGACCGATCGCGGCGACCCCGATCGCCGAACCGACCTGCTGCACCGTGGCCAGGACACCGGAGACGGCGCCGATGTGCTCGGGCTCGGCACCGGAGAGCACCAGCGTGGTGATCGCGTTCAGGCCGATCCCCTGCCCGAGTCCCACCAGCAGCAGCCCGGGAGCCAGCGCGAGCACCGGGCCGTCGATGCCATCGGCCAGCAGCCGCCAACCGAGCAACAGGTAGCCGATCACCAACAGCGCGGCCGAGACCATCAGCACCCGTCGACCGAAACGGTGCACCAACTGCGGCGCCTTCAACGAGGTCGCCAGGTAACCCGCGGCCAGGATGCTGAAGGTGAGCCCGGACGCGATCGGAGTCATCCCCCGCCCCTGTTGCAGGTACAGCGCCAGGAACAGGAACAGCGGAGCCTGATTGCAGACATAGATCAGCATGCAGAGCAGGCCGACCCGGACCGGACGCGCGGCGAACGCGGCCGGCGGAAACAG
>DATCVL010000399.1:0-7005 GCA_036566865.1 Microlunatus sp. | reverse complement strand
GCTTCCGTCGGATGCTGCTGAGCCATCGCGATGGCGCGCGGCTGTTCGGCGGCACCTATCTGACCGACCCGGGTCCGGTCACTGCGGCCGAGCCGCTGCTGCGTGCGCTGACCGATGCCTCCGGTGATCTGGGCAGCGCCGTGACTGCGATGCGTACGTTGAACTGCTTCGTGATCGGGTTCGTGCTGGAGGAGCAGGGAGTCGTGGACCCATCCGGTCAGCGGGATCCTCGCTACGATCCCGCCGCCCGTGCGGAGCGCCTCGATCCTGACCGGTTCCCGCTGTCGGCCGAGTCCAGCCAGCAGGTGTTCGGGGACTTCGACACGTCCTTCGCCGACGGGGTGGAGTTGATCATCGGCGGCTTCGCGGCTCAGAACGAGACTCCGGCCGGCAGGAAGCAGTCCAAGCGTCGCGGCTGACTAAGGATTAGCGGCTGCGCCGAGGACCGGATTACCATGCGTCGTACAGGCAGTGATCCGGCTATCACCGGTGAGCCTCCGGAAGAACGAGCATCGACTTCCGAGTTGTCAGTGGTTGGTCCGGCCAGGACCAGGTCGGCCACGGGCAGGTCGGACGGGGAGCTTCAGTAGAACCGGACGGGTGGGGCCCGTGACAGCCCGCAACGAGCGGTCCGGCGTTGATGCGAAGTTGATCATCCGGGCAAGCGAGGTGGTACCGCGGCGTGAGTCGTCCTCGTGCAGGGATTTCGTAGACACGATTTGTCCAGCACGGAAGGGCAACGCCAGCGATGAGCTATCCGAAAGCAACAACCGGTCCGAGCGACGACCAAGGCAAGTCGGCCAAGGTGCCGTCCAGCCCTCGCTTCGCCGAGATCGAGGAGCGGGTGCTGGCCTTCTGGAAGGACGACGAGACCTTCCGGGCATCGGTGGAGAAGAATCCGACCGGCGAGAACGGCAGCAACGAGTACGTCTTCTACGACGGTCCGCCGTTTGCCAACGGGCTGCCGCACTACGGTCACCTGTTGACCGGCTACGTCAAGGACATCGTGCCCCGCTTCCAGACCATGCGGGGCAAGCATGTCGAGCGCCGGTTCGGCTGGGACACCCATGGCTTGCCCGCCGAGTTGGAGACGATGAGTCAGCTCGGCATCAAGACCACCGACGAGATCCGCGAGATGGGGATCGAGAAGTTCAACGCGGCCGCACGCGCGTCGGTGTTGCGCTACACCCAGGAGTGGCAGGAGTACGTCACCCGGCAGGCCCGCTGGGTGGACTTCGACAACGACTACAAGACCCTGGATCCGACCTTCATGGAGTCGGTGTTGTGGGCCTTCAAATCCCTGTGGGACAAGGGATTGGTCTACGAAGGCTTCCGGGTGCTGCCGTACTGCTGGAACGACCAGACGCCATTGAGCAACCACGAACTGCGGATGGACGAGGACGTCTATCAGGTACGCCGGGACCCGGCCGTCACCGTCGGCTTCCGGTTGGAGACCGGTGAGCTGGCGCTGATCTGGACGACCACGCCGTGGACGCTGCCGTCCAACCTGGCGATCATGGTCCACCCGGATGTGGACTACCTGGTGGTCGAGTCCGATTTCACCGGCACCACCGAGCGCTACGTGATCGCCGAAGCCCGGCTGGACGCGTACACCCGGGAGCTCGGTGAGGACGCTGCCGAGCACATTGTTCAACGCCTGAAGGGATCCGAGCTGCTCGGTCGGTCGTACACGCCGCCGATGAGCTACTACCTCGGGCACGCAGGTGCGCACAAGATCGTGCCGGCGCCCGAGTTCGTCACGACCACCGAAGGCACCGGGCTGGTGCACAGCGCCGGCGCGTTCGGTGAAGAGGACAAGATCGTCACCGACCGCAACGACATCGAGCCGGTGGTGCCGGTCGCGGCCGACGGCACGTTCACCGAGCCCGTCCACGACTATCGCGGCGTGCATGTCTTCGACGCGAACACCTTGATCATCGATCACCTCAAGAACCGCACCCGTGGTCGCGGAGATGATCTTGGTTCGACCACCGCCGGCACGGTGTTGCTGCGGCAGGAGATGTACGACCACTCCTACCCGCACTGCTGGCGTTGTCGGCAGCCGTTGATCTACATGGGGGTGTCCTCCTGGTTCGTCGAGGTGACGAAATTCAAGGACCGGATGGGCGAGCTGAACCAGCAGATCAACTGGGTGCCCGAACATGTCAAGGACGGCCAGTTCGGCAAGTGGCTGGCCAACGCCCGGGACTGGTCGATCAGCCGGAATCGGTTCTTCGGTAGCCCGATCCCGGTCTGGAAGTCCGACGATCCGGCCTACCCACGGGTGGACGTGTACGGGTCGATCGCGGACCTGGAACGTGACTTCGGCGTCGAGGTGACCGACCTGCACCGGCCGTACATCGACGAGCTGACCCGGCCGAATCCTGACGACCCGACCGGCAGGTCGACGATGCGCCGGGTGCCCGAGATCTTGGACGTCTGGTTCGATTCCGGGTCGATGCCGTACGCGCAGGTGCACTACCCGTTCGAGAACACCGACTGGTTCGAGCATCACTACCCGGCAGATTTCATCGTCGAGTACATCGGCCAGACCCGCGGCTGGTTCTACATGATGCACATCCTCGCCACCGCGCTGTTCGACCGGCCGGCGTTCAGCAACTGCGTCAGCCACGGCATCGTGCTGGGCAGCGACGGTCAGAAGATGAGCAAGTCGCTGCGCAACTATCCCGACGTCCGCGAGGTCTTCGACCGGGACGGCGCGGACGCCATGCGCTGGTTCCTGATGAGCTCGCCGATCCTGCGTGGCGGCAACCTGATCGTGACCGAGCAGGGCATCCGCGAGGGTGTCCGGCAGGTGATCATCCCGCTCTGGAACGCCTGGTACTTCTTCAGCCTGTACGCCAACAGTGCGCAGGGAGGCACCGGTTACGACGCGCAGTCCTCGACCGGATCGACCGACGTACTGGACCGCTACATCCTGGCCAAGCTGCGGCAGACGGTGACCAAGATCGCCGAATCGTTGGATGCGCTCAACATCGCGGCGGCCTGCGATGAGGTGCGCTGGTTCCTCGATGTGCTGTCGAACTGGTACATCCGGCGATCCCGGGAACGCTTCTGGGACGGCGAGAGCGCCGAGTCGAAGCAGGCCTTCGACACGCTCTACACCGTGCTGGAGACGATCACTCGGGCCGCGGCGCCCTTGCTGCCGCTGGTCTCCGAGGAGATCTGGCGTGGACTGACCGGCGGTCGTTCGGTGCACCTGAGCGACTGGCCGGACGTTGATCGACTCCCCGCTGATGATGATCTTGTCGCCCAGATGGATCGGGTCCGCGACGTCTGCTCGACCACGTCGGCCCTACGCAAGGCGAAGCAGTTGCGGGTGCGGTTGCCGTTGTCCCGGCTTCGGGTGGTGGCCGACGACGCCAAGTCGCTGGACCCCTTCACCGCGCTGATCGGCGACGAGCTGAATGTCCGAGCCGTCGAGTTGGTCGATCTCGCCCAGGCCGGCGACGATCTCGGCATCGGACAGGAGCTGCAGGTCAATGCCCGGGCAGCCGGCCCGCGGCTGGGCAAGGACGTCCAGCAGGCGATCAAGGCCAGCAAGACCGGCAACTGGTCGGTCGCCGAGGACGGCACGGTGATTTCCGGCGGAATCGCTTTGCAGGAAGGGGAATACACCCTGCGTACGGTGGTGGCCGGCGGCGATGATGATCATCAGGCAGTCTCGATGCTGCCCGGCGCCGGCTTCGTGATCTTGGACACCGAGGTCACCCCGGACCTGGCGGCCGAAGGCGTCGCGCGGGATGTCATCCGCGCGGTCCAACAGGCGCGGCGGGATGCCGGCCTGGACATCAGTGATCGGGTCGCGCTGGTGCTCACGCCGGGTGATGCCGAGGTGCGGTCGGCGATCGACACCCATCGCGAGTTGATCATGTCCGAGACGCTGGCCGAGGTCGCCGACTTCGGGGACGATCTTGGTGATCAGCCGGCCGACCTCGGCGACGGTCGCACGGTCGGGGTGCGGGTCAGCAAGATCGGCTGACCGGTCGTCCGCGCAGCCGCGCTACCTCCTCCCAGCTCGCCGGCCGGATCTGTCGTGGCGGGGAGAAGGTTTGCGCGGCTGCGCTGTGGCGATCTCAGGCCCAGCCGTTCTTCTTGCTGATCAGGTCGACGCCGCCCCACTCGGAGTAGCCGTCGTACACCTCGAGCGCGACCGCATTGCCCTCGTCCACGCTCAGGTCCTCGATGTCGTACTCGATCTTCTTGCTGCTGCCCGGCGTGGCCATGATGCGCTGCTTGCCGTTCGCCCAGACATCGGCATAGATCGTCTCGCCGTCGTTGGAGGTGTCGTACAGCCACACCTTCTCCGAGTACGGGTGGAATTCCAGCTTTCCGCGCAGAGTGGTGCCGGTGTAGACCTCGACCTTGATCGCGGTGCCGCCCTTGTCGGTCTGGAAGAAGGTGTTGTCGGCACTGTCGGCGAGGTAGCAGCCGCCAGTGACTTTGCGTGCAACCCGATCACCCTTGGAGGCACAAGTGGAGGTGTTGACCTCAGTGACCATCGTCCATTCGTTGCTGTAGGCGTGTGCCGGTGGCGCCACCACTGTCGTCCCTGCCACCGCGGCCATTGCGCCAGCAGCCAACCCGGCCGTCCGTACTCGTCTGCTTGCCATCGCTCCCGCTCCTTCGCGTACCGACGATCTGTCGATTCGCCGGCCAGCGTGGATCGAGGCACTTACCGATCGCTTACATCTGCCGACCGTGGCGCAGTCAGGCCTTCGTCGCAGTGAAGATCAAGTACTGCCAGCCGAGGGCGCCGTCCGGACGGGCGGACCGTCGGGCCAGATCAGCCAGTGCCTGATCGGGTTCGGCGATCCGCTCCGGCCGATCGGCATTGCCACGGTAGGCCGCAATGGTGGGGCCGTAGTTCGCGGCGAAGTAGTCGCGAAACTCTTCGGGCGTGCCGAATCGATCGACCAGCAGCTCCTCGGTTTGCGTCCGGACATCCGAGATCCGATCACCGAACAGTCGGCGTACATGATCAACGTCTCCCCACAGCGGCGGTGGGTCGACGCCCTTCGGAGGCGCTGGCACGGGCCGGGTGGTGCCCGGGTTCGAGTTCGCCGACATCGACCCAGGGCAACGGCGGTGGTGGCTGGTGATGTCCGGAGGCGATGTCGACGTTTGCGATCAGGATCCCGGTTTCGATCTGTCGGTACGGATCAGCACCACCCTGCGGATGTTGATCAGGATCTGGCGCGGCGATCTCAGCTGGGAGCGAGCCGCCCGCAACGGCGCTCTGGCTCTGGACGGCAGCTCCGTGATGCGGCGACTGCTCCCCAAGCTGTTCCTGATGCCGGGTCAGGTGTGGACCGGTGCCCTCAAATCGAAGCCGAGGTCGAGCACCGGTGCCGAGTGGGTGAGTGCGCCCACGGCGATGTAGTCGACGCCGGTTGCGGCCACAGCGGCGGCGTCGGCGAGGATGAGACCGCCGCTGGCTTCGAGCTTTGCCCGGTACGGCGCGGCCAGCGCGACCGCTGACCGAAGTTGCTCGATGGTCATGTTGTCGAGCAAGATCAAATCCGCTCCGGCCGTCAGCGCCTCCCGTACTTGATCAAGGGTGTCGCACTCGATCTCCAGCGGCACCGACGGATTGTTGCCCCGTACGGCGTCGAAGGCGGCTTTGATCGAGCCGGCCGCGGCGACGTGATTGTCCTTGATCAACGCCGCGTCACCGAGCCCCATCCGGTGATTGACCCCACCGCCGCAGCGAACCGCGTACTTCTGCAGAACTCGTAGTCCTGGAACGGTTTTGCGGGTGTCCCGAACTGCGCATCGACGATCGCCGATCGCGTCCACCCATTGTGCGGTCGCGGTCGCGACGCCGGACAGTTGGCCGACCAGGTTGAGCATGCTGCGCTCGGCGGTCAGCAGGGTGCGCAGCGGCCCGGTGATGGTGAGTACGTGGCTGCCGGGCTCGAGCCGGTCACCGTCTGCGGCAGTCGGCTCGATGATCACCTCGGTGTCGTGATCATCGGCCAGCTGCTGTACGACGGCGATCGCGACCGGCAGGCCGGCCAAGGTGCCGTGCTCTCGGGAGACCACGTCGGCCGTGCCGCGCTGATCCTCTTCGATGGTGGCCCGGGTGGTCAGATCCGGTCCCCATTGCAGATCCTCCGCGAGCGTTTGTCGCGCCACATCCCGAACATGATCGATCTTCAGCCCGGCCGCGCTGACCGCCTGCTCAAGATCAAATTCCGCGCTCATCCGATCTCCTGAGAGTGTGTGATTTCGATGCCGTCAGCCCCGAGCCGGACCAGCGAATGCCGTCGCCACGAGGTCTCCGGATTGCGGTAGTCGGCCCGCCGGTGGCAACCCCGGCTTTCCGTCCGGGCCAAAGCCGCCGCCGCGACCGCGACCGCGACGGTGTAGATGTTCGTCGCCTCCACCTCGGCCACCCCGACCGTCTGATCGGAGAGCTCGACGTCGTCCAGCGTCTTCAGCAGTACCACCAACTCGGCCTCGTCCCGCTGCACGCCGGCTCCCCGACTCACCGCAGCCACGATGCCGTCCCGCGAACCCGCCACGACCGCAGAGGTCCTCAGCCCGCGCAGGTCCGTGCCCGGATCTTCCAGCCCGTCCGAGTCCCCTTCACGGGCGTGAGTGGCGTCGGGACTGTCCGGGATCAAGGCAGCGCCCCGCTCGGCGTACCCACCGGTGAGATCGCTGAGAAGTCGGCCGACGAGGTCGCCGGCGATCACCGCCTCGGTGAGGCTGTTCGACGCCAGCCGGTTCGCACCCTGGATGCCGGTCGAGGCCACCTCGCCGACCGCGTACAGGCCGGGCAGGGTCGTCACCCCGTCAAGGCTCGCGAGTACGCCGCCGCAGGAGTAGTGCTCGGCCGGCCGGACCGGGATCGGCTCGGTGATCGGATCGACCCCTCGGGCCTGACAGAGCTCGAGGATGGTGGGGAAGTGGTTCCGCCAGACCTGCTCGCCGAGCATGGTCCCGTCCAGGAAGAGATGATCAGCCCCGGTGGCCATC
>DATCVL010000398.1:0-8942 GCA_036566865.1 Microlunatus sp. | reverse complement strand
GCACCGGTTCGGACCGGCGTCGAACCCGTGCCGAGCAAGCGCGCGGATGATCATGATCAAATTCGTTTTGTCAATGCCTGTGCCGGGGCCAGTTGGACGCCCTGCGACAGTTCCTGAGCAGGTTCTCAGCAACCTCAGGCGTGCGCGCCGCCATTCGGCCAGAGTCATGCCACGCCCCACTCGGGGTGCCTAAGTTGCTGGCCATCGACCGCAAACAGCGGTATCTGTCAGCCACCGGTCCAGGAAGGAAATCCATGCGCAACCGTTCCCCCCGGTTGAGGCGCGGACTGACCATTGCAGGAATCACGGCGCTCAGCGCTGCCTTGGTCGGGCTCGCCAGCACCACCTCGTCTGCCGATCCAGGGGCCCACAGGTCCTTCCCGGGATCTGTGCCGACATTCGTGTCGACCGCACGCGATGCCGGAGCCGCCACCGACGACACCGTCGAGGGTGAGATCTACCTCGATCTCGCCGATGAGGCCGGTGCCCAGCAACTCGCCCAGGCGGTCTCCACTCCCGGCAACGCGCAGTACGGGCACTACCTCAGCCCCGAGCAGTGGATCAGCCGGTTCGCACCGACCACGTCCGACCTGGATTCGGTCAAGTCCTATCTGAAGCAGAGTGGGCTGACGATCACCGCGATCCCGGCCAGCCGCGAGTACGTGGTCTTCCGCGGCTCCGCCGATGCGGTCAGCGCCGCCTTCGCCACCACATTGCACAACTACCGGGTGAACGGCACCACCGTGTCGGCTCCGGCCAAGGCGCCGACGTTGCCGGCCTCCGTGGCGGGCAAGGTGATCGGCGTCAGCCTCGGCAACGCCCGGTCCAAACTGACCCGGCCGTCCAATGTGGTCCAGGGCGAAGGAGTGCCCGGCGCGAAGCCGGCCAGCAGTTCGATCAAGGGTGCCGGAACGACCGCGTCCGGCGCCGCCAAGAACGCGCCGAAGGCACAGGCAACGCCGAAGAGTCAGGCGGCGGCCAGCAATCAGTGCTCGACCTATTACGGCGAGAACAACGCAACCATGCCGAAGGCCTACGGCCGGACCAGCTTCCCGACCCACATCTGCGGCTACCTGCCCAGCCAACTGCGGTCGTCGGCCAACCTGGATCGGTCGATCAACAGCGGGTACGACGGCAGCGGGGTGACCATCGGCATCGTCGACGCCTACGCCTCGCCGACGATCGTCCAGGACACCAACGACTACATGCGGGCGGCGTACGAACCGCTGCTCAATCGCTTCAGCCAGATCGGCGCCAAGCCGGCCGAGTTCCGCGACCAGGAGCTGTGCGGCTACCCGTCCGGCTGGCAGGGTGAGGAAACGCTCGACGTGCAGTCCGCACACGCGGTCGCGCCCGGCGCCGGCATCCTCTACTCCGGCGGCTTCAACTGTGGCGGTGGGATGGACATCGCGTTGTCGGCCATCCTCGACAGCGGCAAGGCCGATCTGGTCAGCAACAGCTATGGCTACACCAGTGAGGCGGTCGGCAACGACGTCATCCGTGGCCAGCAGAACATCCACATCCAGGCCGCCGGTACCGGGATCGGGCTGTACTACTCCACCGGCGACGACGGCGACGACACCGTTGATCTTGGTTACCCGGCCGCGAACTGGCCGGCGACCTCGGCCTACGTCACCGCGGTGGGCGGCACCAGCGAGGCGATCAACGCCAGCGGCGGGTATCGCTCCGAGGTCGGCTGGGGCGACACCCTGGACAAGGTGGTCGACGGCAAGTACACAGCGGCGCTTCCCGGTGATCTTTACGGCGGTGGCGCCGGCGGCGGTGTCAGCACCGAGATCGCCGAGCCTGCCTATCAGCAGGGTGTAGTCCCGGTTTCCCTTTCTGGTAAGGGAAACAAGGCAGCCCGGGTGATCCCGGACGTGTCCGATCTGGCCGATCCGTACACCGGCTTCCAGATCGCGATCCGGCCGATCACCGACGACGACACCTTGGAGACCGGGCCGCTGGAGTACGAGACCTACGGCGGCACCAGCCTGGCCAGCCCCTTGGTCGCGGCCAAGATGGCGCTGGTCCAACAGTTGACCGGCCGCCGGATCGGCTTCGCGAACCCGCTGCTCTATCAGCAGGCGGCGTCGCGGCCGGGGGCATTCCACGACGTCGTCACCCCGGACACCAAGCAGGCGTTGAGCTACACCAGCGCCAGCTCGGGCAATCTCTACCTGGTCACGCTCAACCAGGGCGGCACGCTGAAGACCCGTACCGGTTATGACGACCTCACCGGGATCGGCAGCCTCAAGGTGCCGAGCCTGGCGAACGGGATCGGCAGCAGCCAGGACTGATCGCCCGCAAGCCGAATCCGACAGCCGCACCCTCCGGGTGCAGCCGCTCCGGTGTCACCGGGGTGGTTGTACCCACTGGGCGCGGCTGTCGGTTTGTGGGGGATGGAACGTACCCGCTCGGGGTTGACCTTCGACCAACTCGAAGCCGCAGGATGATCGGGTGACCGAGACCTCGATGCTGACCATCAGCGCCTTCGCCCGTTCGGTCGGGCTGACCCCGAGCGCGTTGCGGTTCTACGACGACGCCGGACTGCTGGCGCCGACCAACGTGGATGTCCGCACCGGCTACCGCTACTACGCCGACGGCCAACGCCGGCAGGCGATTCTGGTACGGCAGATGCGTGAGCTCGATGTGCCGTTGACCACCATGCGTGCGGTGCTGGACGCTGACCCGGACCAAGCCGACGTGTTGCTTCGTACGCACGCGGAACGGCTGACCGAGCGGGCCGACCGGGCGCGTACGGCCGTGGACGGGATCGTTCGGGCGCTGCGCGGCAGCGAGACCAACGCGGTGGAATCCGAGACCAGTTGGGTGATCGGCGCACCCGAGTTGGCCGGGGCGATCCGGCAGGTGGCGCCGTTCGCCGCCGCGGAGCATGACGAGGCGGCGTTGGATTGTGTGCTGTTGGACGTCGGCGAGGGCGAATTGACCGCGGCCGCGACCGACAGGTATCGGTTGGCCGCCCGGACCCTGCCACTGACCGACTTGGAGGGGCCGCCGCGCAGGATGCCGATCGCCGCTGCCGCACTGGTCGGCGTCGTCGACTGGCTGTTGCGGCGACGGCAGGTGCAGCTGACCGGCGGTGCCGACACCATGATCATCAGGGATCATGATCAACAACAGCATGCTGCCGAACAGATCGAATTGGCGGTCGCTGATGATCGTTTCCCCGACTATCGGCTGGTGCTGACCAAGGCGGCCGACCCGGCCACCAGTTGTCGGATGATCACCGATCGGATCCGGCTGCTGGAGTTGATCGCCGCGGATCAGACCAACACCGTGCTGCTCGATCCCGGCCAAGATCAATTGCGTGTTGGCCGACTCCATGATCAACAGACCCACCTGTTGTCGGCGTACTGTTCCGGTGAGCTGCACCGGCTGGCGTTCGCCCCGGCCTTGTTGGCTTCTGCCCTGCAGAGCAGTGTCGGACCGGATGTGCTGATCGAGGGTGCGCCGGCTCAGGCCGCCGTGCTCCGTTCGGCGGACCAGGGCAGCTTCAGCACCCTGGTGATGCCCCAGCGTCTGGATCCTGCCGACGAATCGACCGCCCGCTCAGTCGGCTGATCATGAAGCCGGTGTACGCCGCAGCCGCACCCTGTCCTGGCAGCCGCACCGGCACCATCCGGTGTGCCCGGACAACCAGGGTCGCTGTCGAGCCGCCGATCAGGACTCGGTCTTGGCGAAGTCCTCGGAGCTGAGGTCGGGGCTCATCGACTTGACCTGGCCGATCCGGATCCGATTGCCGAACGGGTCGCGCAGGCCGAAGTCGACCCCGTACGGCTGCTCGGTCGGTCCGTCGGTGATCTCCACACCCTTGGACTTGAGATCGTCGTGGGTGGCGTAGGCATCGTCGGTGGTCAAGATCAACCAGCCACCCATCACGCCCTTGGTCAGCAGATCACGGACCTGCTCGGCGGTGTCATCGTCCATCGCCGGAGCGCCCGGGCGCTCGAGCAGGATCTGGCGTTCTGGATGACCCGGGACCTGGACGGTCAGCCAGCGCATGAAGCCGAGGTCGATGTCGTTGCCGACCTCGAGGCCGAGCTTGTTGGTGTAGAAGTCGAGTGCTGCGTCCTGGTCGAGGACGAAGATCTGGGACTGGCTCACTGAGTTCAACATGATCATGAACCTACGGCGTCGGTGGCCGGCCCTGCTTATCCAAAACTGCTCAGTTACGCCGACTGTGCATGCGTCCAGAGGTCCGGGCCGAGCCGCCGCGACCGTGATCATCGTCGACCGGGCAGCAGGACGCGCGGCGCCGGCTACCGCGGAGGCTTCGGCGGGCTCGCATCGCGGGGTCGGGTCCAGGACATCACGAAGCAGCCGGGGACCGCAGGAATCGGGCCCCGGCGGCGGTGGGCTGTCGGGGTCTCGCCGACGATCGCGGTGAAGGTGCGGCTGAAGGTGCCGAGGCTGGAGAAGCCAACCTGGTAACAGATCTCGGTCACTGACAACTCGGTGCTGCGGAGCAGGAACATGGCCCGCTCCACCCGGCGTCGCTGCAGGTAGCGATGCGGAGTCTCGTGGAAGGTGGCCGCGAAGGTGCGGATGAAGTGCGCTGGCGAGACGTGTGCGAGCTTGGCCAGCGCAGGGATGTCGAGCGGGTCGGCGTAGGTCCGATCCATCGCGTCCCGGGCTCGCAGCATCCGTCGGTTCTGGTCCTCCGATGCCCGATTCATGATCGACGACTGCCGCCGCTGATCGCCACGTCAGCTGCGCGGATCGACCACACCGGCGGCCCCGCCGGACCACTTGGGTGCGGGAGCCTGGACCGCTGCCAGCCGTTTCAGCAGCATCTGCGGATCGGCATCGATCTGCAGCGCCTCTCGGTAGGCGGGCTTGAGGAATTCCTCGGCCACCATGTGATCGAGCAGCGGCTCCATCCGGTCGTAGAAGCCCGCCACATCGAGCAGCCCGATCGGCTTGCTGTGCAGTCCGAGCTGGGACCAGGTCCACACCTCGAAGAGCTCCTCCAACGTGCCGGCGCCACCCGGTAGGGCGATGAACGCGTCGGCCAGCTCGGTCATCTTCGCCTTGCGCTCGTGCATGTCGGTCACCTCGTACAACTCGGTCAGACCGCGATGGGCGATCTCCCGATCGACCAACTGCTGCGGGATCACCCCGTACACCTCGCCGCCGGCGGCCAGGGCGGCGTCGGCGAGGATGCCCATGGTGCCGACCGTCGCGCCTCCGTAGACCAGACCGATGCCGCGACCGGCGAGCAGCCTGCCCAGCCCTGCCGCGGCTTCGGCGTACGCCGGGATCCGGCCGGTCGAGGAGCCACAGAAGACACAGATTCGCACGCCGACAACGTACCGTTTCGCAGGGTGCGGGCGCCGCCGCAAACCGAGCCGCGCTGCTGGCCGGTCAGGCCTGGCGGACGTCCCGCCGGTCGGCTGCGACCTGACGACCGATCCAGCCGGCGACCGCGTCTGCGGTTGCGGCCAGGTCGCCGTCATCGGTACGGATGACGGTGCTGATCTTTGACCGGGCGTTGCGGGCATCCTGCACCGCATCCGCGATCTGCTCCGGTCCCCAACCCCGCCCGCGCAGCCGGATTTCGCGTTCCTCGTCCGCGCAGTCGAGCAGCAGCCACTGCGCGGGCTCGGGGGTCGGAAATTCGTCCGGCAGGCAGGGGGTGAGGAAGACCACCGAGTGTCCGGATCGCAGTCCGAACTGCAGGATCCGTGCCCACAACCGGTTGTAGGCCGGCCAGTCGGCGCTGGCTGCCTCATCCGCGATCAGCACCCCGACCAGCCGGCCGTCCTCCAGCAGTTCGTCCATGTCCACCACCAGGACACCCGGCAGCCGCTCGGTCAAATACGGCCGAAGGGTCGACTTGCCGGATCCGAAACCACCCGATGCGCAGATCAACATGCCGTCATGGTTCCGGTCCGGCGACCCTCGACGCCAACCGATAAAGGCACTCGAAACGTCGTCTTGAGGTAGCTGTGTCGAGGCTTGGAGGGTCTCGAGCTGGGCGGAGTATGGTGACGAATTCTGGAGGTTGAAACGAATCAACAGGTCGAGTTTCCGGGCGAACCGGACTCGCCGGGCAGGTCACCTCGACGCGTGGCCGGCTCGGCCTGAACGACATCGCAGTCACACAGGAGCTGGCGCATGAACGATCAGATCGCGACCGGACCCCAGCCGGCCGGCGGGAGTGAACTGACCGTCGACGAGTCGACGGTCACCAGAAAGCAATGGAAGTGGACGGTCCTGGCCGGGATGGCGTCCTATCTGGATGCCGGGTCGATCGTCGCTCTCGGCTCCGGGCTCGCCCTCTTTCAGAGCGAGCTGGGGCTGAGCGCCGGTGCGGTCGGAGCGCTCGCCGCCGTCGGTCCGAACGCCATCGGCTGCGCGATCGGCGCGCTGATCGGCGGCCGGCTCGGCGACGTCCTCGGCCGCAAGCGGATCTACCAATGGGATCTGCTGATCTACGCGTTCGGCATCCTGCTGATCGGCTTCTCGGTGAACGCGCCGATGTTGTTCATCGGCACCTTCATCGTCGGCGTCACGGTCGGCGCTGATGTGCCGACCTCGCTCGCCCTGGTCGGTGAATTCTCCCCGGCCAAGGCCCGCGGCCGCCTCCTCGGCTTCAGCCAGGTCGCCTGGAACTCCGGACCGGTGGTGGTCCTGCTGCTGGCGCTGGCGCTGTCCTCGACCGGACTGATCGGGATCCGGATCGTGTTCTTCCAGCTGGCGGCGGTCGCGCTGGTGACCTGGTTCCTGCGCCGCGGGATGAGCGAATCCCTGCGCTGGAAGACCGCAAGGGAACAGGTCACGGATCGGCACCGACTGCGTGAACTCTTCCGCGGTGCCAACCTGCGGGGGCTCGGCTGGACCACCGGCATCTACCTGTTCTGGAACATCGCCGCCGGCACCTCGGGCATCTTCACCCCGTTCATGGTGAGCACGCTGGGCGGTGGCGGGCAGGCCGTCAGCGTCGGGCTGCAGCTGGCCGGATTCGTGATCGGCATCCTGGCCACCGTCTTCATCTTCATGCCGTTGTTCGACCGGACGTTCCGGACCCGAAAGACGCTGTGGGCGATCGGCGCGATCATGCAGATCCTCGGCTGGGGCGTCTTCATCGTGCTGCCGTTCAACATCCCGACGGTGATCTTCAACGCGTTCATGGCCGGTGTCGGTGGTGCGCTGGCCGGTGAGGCGGTCTACAAGATCTTCTCCCAGGAGCTGTTCCCGACCATGCTCCGCGGCACCGCGCAGGGCCTCACCTTCGGCCTGGCCCGGTTGTGCCTGGGTGTGTGGAGCCTGTTCGTACCGATCCTGGCCGAGACCAGCTTCACCGTGGTCGGTGGTCTGCTCACCCTGTTCCTGGCGATCAGCGGCGTGATCGGCTTCTTCTTCATGCCGCACACGGTCGGCAAATCGTTGGAGGAGATCGCGGCCGAACGCGGAACGGCCTGATTGCGAGCCGATAACGGATCGCCACGGAGGCTGGTGTCGATCGGCCCACAACGGCAGGTTGACCCGTAGGTTGAGGCAGGTCGTGCGGGGACGAGCGCTGGCGCCCGAAACCGTACGACGGTTGCCTTCCCCAGCACCCGCAAGGAGTCGATGTGGCTGAATCCGGGCCGCGCACGAGCCGTCGAGTCACCCACACCCCTGTCCGCACGCGCCCCATCGGCCGCGGCCGGCGATCCGTCTGGACGGCCGCCTTGACCTCGGTCACCGGCGCCCTGGCCGCGTTCGTGCTGGTCGGTTGTGGAGAGCTGCCGTCCGACATGGCGCGGCCGGCCGCCAGGGCATCCTCGGCGGCGCCGTCGAAGGCGGCCAGCAGCAGTGCACCGACCACCAGCGCGGCGCCGAGTGGATCGGCCTCGACCAAGCCGACGGCCACCGCATCGTCGAGCAAGTCCGGGGCCAAGCCGAAGACGACCGCATCGTCCAAGCCGGCAGCGAAGAAGACCACCCAGGCGCCGGCCAAGATCCTCTTCGAGCCCGGTGACGACGGACAACAGGTCCGGGAGCTGCAGGCCCGGCTGAAGCAGATCGGCTGGTATGCCGGTGATGTCACCTCGCACTACGGCGGGCAGACCGCTTCGGCGGTCAAGGGCTTCCAGGACAAGCGGGATCTGCCCAAGACCGGAGTTGTCGACGAGACCACCTGGGCCAAGCTCGCCGCAATGACCAAGGAGCCGACCCACAACGAGCTCTACAACATCCAGCCGGCGGGCCCGGCGATCATGGCCGAGGGCGACTCCGGCACCAAGATCAAACAGCTGCAGGCGAGACTGGCCCAGCTGGCCTGGTTCAACGAACAGGTGACCGGCTACTACGGACCGGTGACATCCCAAGCAGTGCAGGGATTCCAGGACAAGCGTGGCCTGCCGTCGACCGGCGATGTTGATCAGAAGACCTGGGATCGGCTGGTCGGGATGACCGAGGAGCCGACCAAGGAAGAGCTGTCCGGGTCGGACCAGCAGTCCGGTTCAGGAGGCAGCACCAGCAATCTTGATCAACGCTGTCTGACCGGACGCGCGATGTGCATCGACAAGACCATGAACCAGTTGACCTGGGTGATCGACGGCAAACCCCAACTGCACTTCGACGTACGTTTCGGTGCCGACACCTCGCCGACGCGCGAGGGTGCGTTCAGCGTCGGCTGGAAGGCGAAGGACTGGACCTCGACGCTCTACCACTCCGAGATGCCGTACTCGATGTTCTTCTCCGGGGGTCAGGCCGTGCACTACTCGTCCGACTTCGCCGCCCGCGGCTACGCCGGGGCATCGCACGGCTGCGTCAATGTCCGTGACCTGGCAGGGATCCAAAGCCTGTTCGGCCAGGCGCAGGTCGGCGACAAGGTGATCGTCTACCGCAGCTGATTCAGCGGCCGTACGGGTTGCGGCGTAGCGTGTTGACAATGAGCCAGACCGAGGAAGCGCGCGCGGGGCAGATCA
>DATCVL010000397.1:0-3297 GCA_036566865.1 Microlunatus sp. | reverse complement strand
CCGCTTCGCCGACCACTTCGATGCCGTCGGTCAGGTCAAGGATGACCCGGAACCCGTACCGGACGAGCTCTTGATCATCGACGATGATCACCCGGATCGGGCCGGTGTCCTGGGTGATCATGATTGACGCCCGGACGGCAGTGGAATCGGCATTCGGGCGCGGACGAGGTAGCCGCCGCGTTGCAGCGGGCCGAGCTCGACCGTGCCTCCGGACGCCGCCACCCGCTCTCGGATGCCTTGCTGGCCGAGGCCGGTGCCGCTTCCGTGCACCGGGCGACGGCCGCCACTGTTGGTGATCTCGATCTCCACCTCGTCAGGGTAGTAGCGCAATCGCACGTCCGCGGTTGCCCGCGGCCCGGCGTGCTTGCGTACGTTGGTGAGCGCCTCCTGGGTGATCCGGTAGATGTTCAGATCGGTCACCGCAGGCAGCTCGCACGGTTCGCCGATCACTTCCAGCCGGACCGGCAGCGCGTCCATGATCGACTGTTCGACCAGCTCCGGAAGGCGGTGCACACCGACCGTGGGCGCGGAGTCGATCTTGCTCTGATCGACGGGCGCCGACTCGTCCCGCAAGGTGCCGAGGATGCCGCGCAACTCCTCGATCGCGGTCCGCGCGCTGGACTCGATCTGATCAAGGGCTGTCCTGCTGGTTTCCGGGGAACGATCGATGGCGATCCGAGCAGCCCCGGCCTGGACGCCCATCACCGAGACGTGGTGGGCGACCACGTCATGCAGCTCGCGCGCGATCCGCAGCCGTTCCAACATGATCGCCTGCTGTGTGGAGCGTGCGCGTTCCTGAGCCAACTCCTGAGTGCGACGGATCAGCGCATCCTGCTCGATCGCCTGCGCATAGCTGCGGTTGCCGAGGTAGTAGGCGCCGGCGAAGAAGGTCACGTTGGTCAGCAACTGGATCAGCGCGATCGACACGAACGGGGAGAACGGCCCGGTCTGAGTCGGCGCATCATTGGTCGACTTGGTGGCGTAGATGAAGATCGCGATGATCAACCAGGCGAACATCGCGGCCATGATCACCAGCCGGGTCCAGCGGGCACGGGTCCGGTCGGACTCCCAGGCGCCGACGGTATAGAAGGCCACGAACAAGGCGATGTTGTGGAAGAACAACGACACTCCGAAGGCGATCCCGCCGGCCAGGAACGCGGCCGCGACGAAGAGCGCGACCAGGGCGGGTTGCTGCCGGCGCCAGATGATCGGCAGCGTCAGCACCGCGGACCAGATCAGCTCCAGCCAGAGCGGCGCATCTGTCGGCGACGCCAACCCGGCCCAGGGGTAGAGCGGCATGGTGACCACCGCGGCGACGCAGAGCGCGATCGCGGCCACGAGATCGGCCCGCCGGCCCGCCGGTCCGGGAGTCGGCCGACGCCAACCCGGATAGGGCGGGTCGATGCTCGGCATGAATCCGCTCAACGAGTCGACGATCCGTACCTCTTGATCCGGTGGTCGCGGTCGGAGGTAGTTGGTGAAGCCGGCAGGAGCACTCACCGGACAACCGTAACCACCCGGTCACCGCCGCGGATCCGTCGTACGACGGAGATCGGATCCGCCCGCTTCTCAGGCGCTGGTCAGCCGGCTGGCCTACCAACAACCATGGATCAGCGGCGGGAGGAGCTGGTGTCGGTGGGGAGAGCGGCACGCGCCGGGGTGGCTTCGATCGTCTTCGCGGAGGCGGCTGCCGTGCTGCGGGCGATCGCTTCCTTCACGGCATCGGCGGTCTGCTGCCCCTGGGCGATGGCGCGTTCGGGACCCTTGACCTTGCGGACCCGGGTGTAGCCGATCAGACCGAGGATCGCGGCCAGCACGATCAACACCCCGGCCATGATCACGAACGCGAGCGCGATCGGCACGTCCAGCCATTGCCAGATGAACAGCGCGCCCGCGATGAAGAGCAAGATGAACGCGTTCAGGACGAAGTACAGCGCGCCGGAGAACATCCCGGCGCCGGCGCCGGCGTTCTTCGCCGACGGCATCAGTTCCTGTTTGGCGAGTTCGACCTCGCCCTGGACCAGGTTTCTGATGTCGCCCTGGATGTCCTTGACGATGTCGGCGACACCGGGAGCCTGCGGGGTCGATCCAGGAACCTGTTCCGATCGCGAGTTCGCCATGACCGCGTTCTCCTCCCGCGTCGCCGAGCGACGCTAGACACCCGATGAACCTCCGTTGAGCCTAACGGAGTTGGTGATCATCGGTTGGTTACCCCATCCGGCGCGGTCAATCACCGGACGCCGAATCGGCCTGCCGGCGCCGTGATCGGCTGCGTCGGGTCAGGCTGATCGCCGCCAGGATGCCGGCCAGCACGGAGCCGATCAGCACTGCCGCCTTGCCGTGTTCGGCGGCCGCGGGATCGTCCGGGAAAGCGAGATCGGAGACCAGCAGGGCCACGGTGAAACCGACCCCGGCCAGGATCGCCACCGAGAACACCTCCCGCCAGCGCAGGCCCGGCGCCAGTTCGGCCCTGGTGAAGCGGGCGGTCAGGTAGGCCCCGCCGAACACGCCGAGGGTCTTGCCGGCGACCAGTCCGACGACGACACCGATCGCCAACGGCTCCCGGACCAGTTCGGCCAGCACGCTCGGGCTGAGCAGGACACCGGCCGAGAGCAGGGCGAACAGTGGCACCGCCACGGCGCTGGACAGCGGTCGCCAGACGTGCTCCCAGCGTTCGACCGGCGGATGCTGCTCTCGTGCGTTCGACCTGGTCATCAGTCCGATGGCCACCCCGGCGATGGTGGCGTGGATGCCGCTCTGCAGGGTGCAGACCCAGGCCAGGATGCCGAGCGGCAGAAAGATCCACCAGTGGTCGATGTGTCGTCGCTGCAGGAACCACCACAACGCAACGCAGCCGGCGGCGCCGAGCAGCCAGGGCAGCTCGATCGACTCGGTGAAGACGGTTGCGATCACCAGGATGGTGCCGAGATCGTCGACGATGGCCAGGGTCAGCAGGAATGCCCGCAGACCGGCCGGTAGTCCGCGGCCGACGACCCCGAGGATGGCCAGCGCGAACGCGATGTCGGTCGCCATCGGGATCGCCCAGCCCTCGGGTCGGCCGTCGGTCGTCGGCAGGTTGATCACCAGGTACAGCACCGCCGGCATGACCATCCCGCAGACTGCCGCGGCGATCGGCACCAGCGCGTCGGCGGGGCGGGAGAGCGAGCCGACCGTCAGCTCTCGCTTCAGTTCCAGTCCGGCGACGAAGAAGAAGACCGCCAGGAGTCCGTCGGCGGCCCAGTGCTCCAGCGACAACGGACCCAGGTGGAGGTCGCGGAAGACCTCGTACGAATGGTG
>DATCVL010000396.1:0-4265 GCA_036566865.1 Microlunatus sp. | reverse complement strand
GTCCGCGATGCAACGTTTCACAGCGGTTTCCATCGATATGCCAGTCATGGACAGCGAAGTATCGATGGGCGAGGTATCAAGGACCGGACATCGAGCGATCGGGTCCGGACACACGAACGCCGCCCGGCACCCGGTGGGTGCGCAGGCGGCGTCGAATCGTCGTACGAGTGCTGACGCCGGGTCAGCTGGCAGCGGCCTTGGCCGGCGCCGGGGAGCTGCTGGATTCCTTCGAACCCGAGGAAGATCCGTTGCTCCCGCTGCTCCCGCTGGTCCCGGAGGTCTCGGACTTCTTGGTCGTCGAGCCGGTGCCGGCGGAGTCGCCGTTGGTCGAACTGGTCGACTTCGAACCGCTCCGATTGTCGGTGCTGTAGAAACCTGATCCCTTGAACACCACGCCGACCGCGTTGTAGACCTTGCGCAGCTGGCCGTGGCAGTTCGGGCACTCGGTGAGGGCGGCGTCACTGAACTTCTGGACCACTTCCAGGTCCTGGCCGCACTCGGAGCAACGGTATTGATAGGTCGGCATCTGGGCTCTCTTCGGATCACTCTCGGCATAGAACAGCCGGATCGGCGGGCGACCACCAAACCAGCTGGCACTCCAGCATAGCGACTGCTAAGCGGATCTTATTCCCCAACGGTCCGCCGGAGTGGATGAGGCATCTGCCGGCGTCGCTGTCTGTACGCTGCCGGGGTGCGTCGGGTGCATCGGTGGATGCTGTTCGTGATCTTCGTGCTGGTGTTGATCATCGGCGCGCTGTCCAGCCTGGCCGTGACCACGATCCGATCGTCGTTCCCGCAGGCCGACGGCGAACTGTCCCTGCCCGGCCTTCAGGCAAGGGTCCAGGTCATCCGCGATCAGTACGGCGTGGTCAACATCTACGCCGACGACGCCGAGGACCTGTTCACGGCGCAAGGATTCGCCCATGCCCAGGATCGCTTCTGGGAAATGGACTTCCGCCGCCACATCACCTCCGGTCGGCTGTCCGAACTCTTCGGCCCCTCCCAGCTGGAGACCGACAAGACGATCCGCACCCTCGGCTGGCGCCGGGTGGCCGAGCAGGAGCTGGGGCTGCTCTCGTCGAAGACCCGCCGCTACCTGGACGCCTATGCCGACGGCGTGAACGCCTATCTGCGGACCCAATCTCCGAGCGAGCTGTCGCTGGAGTACAACGTGCTCGGCATCACCGGGCTCGACTACCGGCCGGAGCCGTGGACCGCGGTGGACAGCATCGCCTGGCTGAAGGCGATGGCCTGGGACCTGAGCAGCAACAAGGATCTGGAGATCGAACGCGCGCTGCTGGAGCCGGCGAACGGCGCCGATCAGGTGGCCGAGTTGTACCCGGCCCACGACCTTGATCAATTCCAACCGATCGTTGCCGAGGGCCAGGTCCGCGGCGGCCGCTTCGAACCACAGGCGCAGTCCAGTTCCGGGCGTCCGCAGGTCGACACGGGATCGCCGGCGACCCGGACCGCATTGGGCGCCGCGGCGCGGAGCCTGCAGTCCATTCCCGAGCTGGTCGGCGGTGGCGGAGCCGACGGCGGTGTCGGCTCCAACTCCTGGGCGGTGTCCGGGTCACGAACCACGACCGGGGCGGCGATGCTGGCGAACGATCCGCACCTGGCCACCTCGATCCCGTCGATCTTCGAGCAGATGGGATTGCACTGCCGGACGGTGAGCCCGCAATGCCCGTACGACGTCAGCGGCTTCACCTTCTCCGGTATGCCCGGAGTGATCATCGGCCACAACGAGCAGATCAGCTGGGGCCTGACCACTTCCTACGTCGACGTGCAGGACCTCTACCTGGAGCAGGTCCGCGGTGATCAGGTCCGCGTGGGCAAGAAGTGGCAGCCGCTGACCAGCCGTACCGAAGAGATCAAGATCAAGGGCGAGGCGAAGCCGTACGAGATCACCGTCCGGCAGTCCCGGCACGGTCCACTGATCTCCGATGTCGACGATCAGTACCGCAGGGTCGCGACCGACAGCAAGCTGGCCAATGCGGTCGCGCTGGCCTGGACCGCGCTGACACCGTCGCGATCGATGGATGCCGTCTTCGCACTGGATCGGGCAACAGACTTCGAGAGTTTCCGAGCAGCGGCCAAGCTGTTGTCGTCGCCCTCGCAGAACCTGCTCTACGCCGATCGTTCCGGCAACATCGGCTATCAACTGCCGGGGGCGATCCCGATCCGCGGTCGCGGCGACGGTTCGGCTCCGGTGCCGGGCTGGGACAAGCGCTACGACTGGACCGGCATGATCGACTTCGGCGCATTGCCGTACAGCTACAACCCGCCGAGCGGTTACATCGTGGCAGCCAATCAGCCCATCGTCGACGGCGACTATCCCTATCCGCTGTCCGCAGGGGAGTCCTACGGCTGGCGGAGCCAGGAGTTGATCGACAAGATCACCGCGGCCGGCAAGATCTCTCCCCGGACCGCGCAGACCTTCTTCGCCGACGACCGGGTGCGGTACGCCGACGAACTGCTGCCAGCCTTGCTGAAGGTCAAGATCAACGACCCGTGGGTGGCCGAAGGTCAACAGGTGTTGCGATCCTGGGATCGACGGGCGTCGGTCGACTCGGCCGGTGCGGCCTTCTTCAACGTCCTGATGCGGGACCTCCTCCGGGCGACCTTCGATGATCAGATTCCGGCTGACCTGCAACCGAGCAGCGGCGATCGGTGGTACGCGGTGCTGTCGGAGTTGATCAAGAAGCCGAAGGATGCCTGGTGGGATGACGTCCGGACCAAGGATGTGGTGGAGACTCGCGATGACATCATCGCCCGGGCCCTGACCACGGCCCGCAAGGACATCACGGCGATGATGGCGCAGGACCCGCAGCGGTGGAGCTGGGGCCGGCTGCACCGGACCACACTGCGGCACCAGGCACTCGGAGAGGTCACCGGCATCTCGAAACTGTTCAACCGCGGTGACTACCCGGCACCCGGCGGTGGTGCGATCGTGAACGCGTTGTCCTACGACGATCGGAAGAGCTTCTCGGTCGCCAACGGCCCGACCATGCGGATGTTGATCAACTGGGACGACCTGGACGACTCCCGCTGGATCAACCAGAGCGGAAACTCGGGCCACGCCTACCACCACAATTACGATGATCAACTGCCGCTGTGGGCCGACAATCGGCTGCTGCCGTTCCGCTTCGACCCCGACAGCATCCGCCGTGCCGCCACCGGCACGCTGATCCTGAAACCCAGCAGCTGACCCACTGTCGCCGGACCGAGGCAGGTGGCAGTCTGACGGATGAGAACCGAGGGAGGAAACGGATGAGTGACATCGAAGCGCTGCGGGCGCTGGTGACCGACACATTCGGCCGGGTGTTGGAGATGGTCGATCAGATCACCCGGGAGCTGAGTCCCGAGGTGGCGAGCTATCGTCCCGAGGTACACGCGAATTCGATTGCCTGGCTGGTCTGGCATGCGGCCCGGGTGCAGGATGATCATGTTGCCGATCTGGCCGGTGTCGAGCAGGTGTGGCCGGCCTGGCGAGAGCAGTTCGGGCTGCCATTCGACGACTGGGCGACCGGTTACGGCCAGGGCCCGGAGGAGGTCGGGCAGGTGCAGGTCAGCGGCGATCTGCTGGCCGGCTACTACCGCGATGTGCACGATCTGACCACCCGCTACATCGACGGACTCACCGAGGCCGAGTTGGACCGGATCGTCGATGACAATTGGGATCCGCCGGTGACCGCGTCGGTTCGGCTGGTCAGCGTGATCGGCGACACCACCCAGCACCTCGGCCAGGCCTTCTACGTCCGGGGCCTGGCACAGCGAGCCGGAGTTCGTTGATCGCCGGCAACACGGAGGCGATGCCCGAACCTGCCAGGAAGTCTCAGGCCTGGCAGGGGTTCGGGGCGGTGTCGAGGGTGCTCAACCAGGACGGCCGGGGCCGTGCGTCGCCGACCGGCTGGTAGCGCCCGTCCACGATCTCGTAGGCCCAGCGCGGTCCGTTGTTGATCAAGGAACGCAGTGCCGCCAGCAGCCGATCGACGTCCTCCGAACCGCTGCCCAGGCCGAAGCTGGCACGGAGCGCGCCACCCGCGATATCCAGGCGGGCGGCCAGCGGGTGGGCACAGAACGCGCCGTCACGGACACCGATGCCGTGTTCGGCCGACAGGTAGGCAGCAACCAGACCGGCGTCGTAGCCGGCAATCGTGAAGCCGACCACCCCGACCGCGTCGGTGCAGTCCGGCCAGATCGCCAGCACCCGGACCTGCGGCAGCGCGGCCAGCCGGGACAGCAGCCGAGTGCGCAACCGC
>DATCVL010000395.1:0-2960 GCA_036566865.1 Microlunatus sp. | reverse complement strand
GTGGCGGGGCCGGTCGAGTGGGCCCGCCAGAGCTGGATCTGCAGCAGGCCCGCGCCACCCTTCTGTCCGGAGGCCCGGAACGAGCTCAGAGTCACGCCGTTGGGCAGAGTCACCGGTGCCAGTCCGGTGCAAGCGGTGTTGGTGCCCTTGGTCGCGTAACCGGAGGTATCCAACGACCAGGGCGAACCGGTGGTGACCTGATACATCACCGGCGCGATGGTGAGCAGATGCGACACCGGTCCGGAGCCGGCCTCCAGCGCATCGATGGCGGCGTCGATGCCGGAGACGACCGTCGAGATGGACTGCAGATCGTTCTCCAGGGCGGCGAACCGGACATTGAAGCCGTTGGTGCCGCCCGCCTGGACCCGGTCCTTGTTGTCCACCCACGGCGTATGCGTGAAGGTGGGTGTGAAGTCGATGTCAGCCATCGGTTGACTCCTTTCGCAAAGTGGCCGCGGCACGGTGCAGCCGGAAGAGCGGATAGGTGAAGCTCGGGTCGACGGCCGCCGTACTGAGGCCGAGTTCGACGACCGCGGCTCGCAGCTTCTCGGTGCGGATCTCCACTCCGATCGGGCACAGGGTGTGCAGCGCGTTCATCACCAGGTAGTAGTCGTCCAGCGGCACCTTCGCCGTCGCCAGTGCGGCCACCAGGTCGACGGTGAAGGCGAACGGGCCGACCGCGTCGACAGCTCGCAGGGTCGCCTGCACCCAGCTGATGCCCGGCGTCAGACCGCGTACCTGGACCTGCGGCGAGTCCGGATCAGGCGGTGGCACGGCACCCAGCGCTACCCCGGTGTCGCCGGTGTTGAGCAGCTGCCCGGAGGACCAGCTCAGCCGCGTCGATGCGGACACGGCGGTGGGCTCGGGACTGACGGTGAGGACCACGCCCTCGCCGACCTCGACCGTGTCGGGGCCGCTGATCCCGGCCAGGTCGGCGGCGTCGGTTGCCACCACCACGTCCGGATCGGCCCTGCCGACGTAGCCGAAGCCCGCCCGGTGGGCGCGTACGGCCAGCTCGCCGTTGCCGACCGTGCTGTGCCGCAGCCGCAGCAGTCGGCCGCGACCGACCAGGGTCGGCGTGCCGGTGTCGGCGACGAAACCGGCCGTCAGCCGCAGCCCGTCCTGGCCGGTGGCGTGCAGGTCGGCGACAAGATCCTCCAGCGGGCCGAGGATTCCAGGCTGCATCCGAGCAGAGACGCCGCCGCCCAGGGTGATCAGCGGATCGGTCAGGGTGGCCAGGTAGTTCGGGTCGAAGTCCGGCTCCGGTGCTCCGACCACATCGATGGGTACGCCCCGGGCTCCGTCGGCGCCGATGCTGGCGCCGTCGGGCAGCGGTGCGGGCACAACGATGACTTGTACGCCGACGGTCTGGACGTGACCGTTGCGGAGCAGATCGACCGAGACCAGCACCTGTCCGGCGGCGAGTCCGCTGACCAGCCGGAGATTCTGCGTCGGCGGTGCCGGCGGTATCGCCGGTGGTGCGGCGAGTCCGACCCGACCGATCGCGCCGTTGACGCTGCGCCAGTCCACCTCGACCGTCAGGTCCGGCGCGAGCTGGGTGTAGTGGGGTCCGGCGTGGGCAAACGTGAAGGTCGTCGAGGCACCCTCGTCCAGGACGACCGGCTCGCCGCGGAGCAGTGCGGCGGTGTCGGCCGTCGGGCCGACCAGGAGCTGCCGGCCAGGTGCGCAGGCTGCGTACACCGAACCGTCATGGCGATGTTCGACGTAGTCGAAACCGGCACGATGGGCCAAGGCGGCAAGCCGCTCCGAGCCGGCGCCGGTCAGCCGCAGGACGACCGCCCGAGCGGAGTGCCGATCATCGGCTGACGCCTGGTCGAAGCCGGACCGCACGTGCAGCGCATTGACCACGCCGTCGGATGCCAACAGGTCGACCAACTCGTCCAGGGCCGCCGCGAGCGGGGGCTGCATCAGCTGCGGATCGGCCGGCAGCAGGGACAGATCCCGGGTCGGGTCCGGCCGCGGCGGGTGGTAGCTGATCGACGGATGATGGTGGCGGCCGCAGAGCACCGGATCGAAGCTGTCGACGTCGTCGGACCACAACTGCGCCGGCTCGGTGTCCATCCGACCGTCGCGATCGATGTGCTCTCCGCGCAGCAGCTTCGCCGGCCAGACCCGGACCAGATGCCGGCCGCGGACCAACAGGTCGTCGACATCGGTGACGACGAACGGATCGGCGACGCCCGCCAGTGTCGGCACCAGGGCGTTGAGTTGATCCTGCACGGTCTGCGGGGTCGGCACCAGCCAACGCCGGAACAGGGCCAATCGTCGGCGGTAGTGCTCGTCCGCTTCGCCGAGCGCGGGGCTGAAGTCGGACCGTGCGACCGAGCTGATCCGCACCTCGTCCAGCCAGCCGGCAAACGTACCGGTGGCAGAGCCCAGCAGCACCGGCTCGGAGTTGCCCACCGCACCCAGCAGGGAGGCGTCGGCGTGGGCGACCTCGATGCCGTCGACGTACAACCGGAGCAGCTGGGTGCCACGGTCGAGCACCAACGCCAAGTGGCTGAACCGCGACGTCGGCAGCGACGCCCCGCACACCACCGTGACCTGATGAGTCCCGTCGCGGACCACACCGGTGACGGCCAGCGGCGGATCGGGAGCGATTCCACCGACAACCAGTTCCCAGCCCGGGGCTGCGGCGTTCCTGGAGATCACCGGGCCGTGGGTCATGTCGGCGTCCGGCCGGACGAAGCACTCGACCGTGAAGCCGTCGCCGGCACCGATGTCGAAGTCCGTCGAGGACGCGACGGTGACCGATCCGCCGGCCTCCAGCCGCAGGCCGCCGGCGTACCGTCCGACCGGGCTGAGGGCGGCAGCGGAAACGATCGTGCCCGGGTGCGGGTCGTGCCCCGGGAATCCGTCCACGGCGTCGAGCAGCGCAGCCGAGTCGTCGAAGCGATAGAGCGCAACGGTGTCGTCGTCAACCGTGTACGGCATCGGCG
>DATCVL010000394.1:0-16717 GCA_036566865.1 Microlunatus sp. | reverse complement strand
AACTCGGCAAGTTTCAATGCAGCAAGGATTGTCGGTCCTGCGGTGGCCGGCATCGTGATCGCGGCGTTCGGCTCCGGCTGGGCGATCCTGGCCAACGCGATCAGCTATCTCTCCTTCATCATCGCGCTGTCCATGATCGATCCGGCGCGGTTGCAACCGGTCGAACGGACCAAACGCGCCAAGCGGCAGATCCGCGAAGGACTGGCGTACATCCGTGGCCGGTCGGACATCATCCTGGTGCTCTGTATCGCCTGTTTCGTCGGAACATTCGGGCTGAACTTCCAGATGACCTCTGCGCTGATGGCACAACAGGTCTTCCACAAGGGAGCCGGACAGTACGGCGTCCTCGGCACCTTCATGGCGATCGGCTCGCTGACCGGTGCGTTGATCGGTGCTCGACGCAAGACCGCACCTCGCGGGCGGTACATCGTCGGGGTGGCGTTGTTGTTCTGTGCGATCGAGATCGTCGTCGGCATGATGCCGACCTACTGGAGCTACGCGGCGATGCTGCCGATCATGGGCCTGGCCTCGATGCTCACCCTGAACGCCGCCAACATGAGTGTGCAGATGGGCGTCGATCCGAAACTGCGCGGTCGGGTGATGGCCATCTACATGATGGTGATGCAGGGTGGTACGCCGATCGGTGCGCCCTTGCTGGGTTGGGTTGCCGGGGTGTTCGGCGCCCGTTGGACCTTGATCGGCGGCGGACTGATCGCGCTGCTCGGTGTGATCGCCTCGGTGGCGGTGATGGCTCGTCGCGGCGGCATCTCGATCTCCGCCGAGATCAGCCTGCATCCGCCCCGACTCGGCATGCACACCCGGACCCGCTGAATCGCCCTGCCGTGTCAGGGTGCGGCTGCGCATCGACCTCGGCGAGATGATCATGGCGCCGTGCTTCGCGCCGGCGTACCGGGCGCGATCTCGATGGTTTTGCGCACACTCGGCGCAAGGGGCTCAGGTCGGCGGAGACGCGGAGTTGATCATGGTCGAGTCCCGTGTCGCGGCGAGCATCTACCCTCTGATGATCTTGCTACGGCCCGGACAGGTGGCCGAGCTTGTCCGGGTTCACCACAAGCCAGATGGACTCGATCCCGGTCGGACCGAGATCGAAAGACGCGGCCGCGATCACCCGCGATCGCCGACGCGCCAACAGGCCGGGTCGGCCGTTGAACTCGGTCCGCGCCAGGTCCACCGAGGTTGCCTCCGGCCGGCGGGCGATGGCGGCCCAGTAGTCGGCGGTGTTCTCCCGCCCGAGGATCGGTGCCCTGGCCGTCGTCCGGCCGTTGCCGTCGACCCAGGACTGCGCATCCGCGGCCAGCAGTTCGCGGAGCGTGGCCACGTCGCCCTGGCGGGCAGCGGCCAGGAAGCGGCGGACGAGCTGGCGATGATCATGCCGGTCGAACGGGTGCGGGTGTCGTCGAGCCGTCGCGAGCTGTGATCGCGCACGATGCAGCAATTGCCGGCTGCTCTGCTCGGAGATGTCCAGTATGCGGCCGATCTCGCGGTGCCTGTAGCCGAACGCCTCGTACAGCACGAAGGTCGCGCGTTCCTGGCTGGACAGCAGTTCCAGCAGTCGAAGCAAGCCGAACGACAGCGTCTCCTGTTCGGCGATCGTCGCCAACGGGCCCAGGGCACCGTCGGCGGTCGGTACTGGCTCCGGCAGCCAGATGCCGACGTAGCCCTGGTGCCGCGCCGCCGACTCGAGCAGCCGGACACACAGTTTGGTGACGATCCTGGTCAACCAGGCAGCCGGGTTGTTGATCCGGCTTCGGTCGGCATGTCGCCAGCGCAGGAAGGCGTCTCGCACTACGTCCTCGGCGTCGGCCACCGAGCCGAGCATCCGGTAGGCGATCCCCATCAGCTGCGGCCGCTGTTCGGAGAAAATCCGTTGCCCATCGGCGCCCGGGTGGCGATCGTGATCAGCCTCGGTCACGATGTCGATGATGCCAAAGTCAGGAGGGGCGCGGGCCAACCGTGCGAGCACCGATGGGATTGCGAGGCAGGCGATGGAACCGATCAGTCGGCTCACCTTCGGTCGGGCGGTGATGAGGATCGACCTCCGGTGACGTCGATCGTTGTACGGCATGGCCAGCGGGAGTTGCAGACGGTGACGTCCCCGGCGGAGAGTTGGCTGGCCGCGGCCCGTCGGATCGCGGCACCTGCCGAACCCGCGGCTCTTGATCTCTCCGGCGACACCAAGCTGTTCGTTGTTGATCAAGACCTGCGGATTGCGCTGCGGCCGATGACTCGGGGTGATCTTGGAGACGTGCTGCGCTGGCGGCAGGCCGACCATGTCCAGCAATGGTTCGGTGGGCGGCCGACCTGGCGAGAGGTCACCGAACGCTACCGGCCGCGAATCGACGGCGAGCAACCGACGCGGATGTCGGTGGTCGAGGCGAACGGACGATCGATCGGCTTCATCCAGGACTACTTGATCAAGGACTATCCCGAGTACGCCATCCTGACACCCGACCCGGAGGCGATCGGAGGTGACTACCTGATCGGCGAACGGGGTTGGATCGGCCGCGGGATCGGCACCCGACTGCTGTGGAGTTGGCTGGTCGCGCTGCCGTCCGCCTATCCCGAGAGCCGGTGGGTGTTCGTGTCACCCGATCATCGCAATGCGCCATCGTTGCGCATCCTGGCCAAGACCGGCTTCGAGCAAGGCATCTGGTTCGACGAGCCGCAGCGCGACGGGTCGGTGACGACCATGATCGGGTGCTCTCTTGATCTTGCTGCAGTCGTCGGCAACTGATCGGTCGGGGCGGTGCTGCGACGACCTTGACACCGGCCGCCAATCCCACGACAATCAGCCGGAAACGTTTCCAGAGTTCCGGCAGTGTTGCCCGAAGGAGCTTCTCCGATGCGAGTCCCGCGCAGCTTTCACCCCGTTCGTGCCGTGTCGATCATCCTGAGTGCGCTGGCGCTCGTGATGACCTCGGCCGTTGGCGCCGACGCAAGTCCTCCACCTGGTCGTACCGACGACGGGGCGACCGCGATGGCGCGAGCCCGGGTCGCCGCCGACGTGATGATGGATTCGTACGATCCGGTGAAGGCCTGGTTCCCTTCCAGCTGGTGGAATTCCGCGGTCGCGCTGGAGACCGTCGGCGACTACATGCAGCGCACCGGCGACCGCCGCTACCTGGCGCAGCTGGACCAGACCTTCGAGCAGAACAAAGGCCCCTTCCCACCCGGCGAGTTGTCCGGTGATCCGTTGCTGGGCAACTTCACCAGCCGCGCCATCGACGATTCCGAGTGGTGGGCACTGACCTGGATCCAGGCGTACGACCTGACCGGGCAGCAGAAGTACCTGAAGATGGCAGTGAAGATCGCCGACTACGTCCAGGGCTACTGGGACGACACCTGCGGCGGCGGGGTCTGGTGGAACGCCGAGCGGACGTACAAGAACGCGATCACCAACGGGCTGTACATCCGGATGACCGCGGAACTGCACAACCGGATCCGCGGCGACAAACTGTGGCTGACCCGATCTCAACGGGGTTGGGACTGGTTCACCGGCAGCGGCATGATCAACTCCGACAATCTGGTCAACGACGGCCTGGACAACTGCAAGAACAACGGCCAGACGGTCTGGAGTTACAACCAGGGACTGGCGATCGGCGCCGCGGTCGAGCTGTGGCGTGCCACCGGTGATGATCATCTGCTGTCCACCGCGCGGACGCTCGCGGATGCGGCGATCACGTCTGACGCACTCACCTCCGACGGCGTCCTGACCGAGTCCTGCGATGCCGCGAACCGGACCTGCGACGACAACGGCAAGCAGTTCAAGGGAATCTTCCTGCGCTACTTCTCCGATCTCGCCGACGCCACGCATGCTCCCGAACTGACCGCATTCGTGGCGAAACAGGCGGAGACCATCTGGAGTAAGGATCGCGATGCCGCCAACCGGCTCGGCACTCGATGGGCCGGCGGCGCCGGCGATGGTGATCACCCGAACGCTTTCGATTGGCGGACCCAGGCCAGCGCGTTGAGTGCGCTGATCGCCGACGTCCCGCGGCGTACACCGGACAGGTCTCTGTCGGCCACGATGGATCCGGCACAACCGGTGATCATGCCGACCGCGGGAGCGGACATCAAGCTGGCGGTGGATCTTGCTGTCAGCGCCACCGCACTGCCGGCCCAGCGACTAGACGTCCGGCTCGATCTCACCGCACCGGACGGCTGGACTGCAACGCCGGCGGAACGGTCGGTGAGCCTGTATCCGCACGACAACGCCACGCCCGTGCAGACGACCGTGCCGATCGAGATCACGGTGCCGGACGGGATCGCGGACGGCCACTACACGGTGTCCGCGAAGGTCAGCGCCGGACCGGCCCTCGGCTTCACCGCAGAGACCGATGTGCTGATCGCGAGCAAGATCGACTTCGACGCCGGGACGGCCGACGAAACGCCGTGGCTGTGGGACGCCGACGGCTCTCAGAGCAACGCGGCCGGTAGCCGGTTCGCCGACGGCAACAGTCACTTCAGCTACCGGTTCCCGTTCCCTGCCGACACCGCTGCTGCTTCGGCGACCCTCGACATCGACAACGAGTACGTGATCCAGGCCAGCTCGGACGGCAAGACCTGGACCACCCTGGCCAGCGAAGATCAACAGATCCATGACGGCGAGAACCGAGCCAAGCACACCGTCGATCTGACGCCGTACCTGGGCTCGAACAAGGCCGCCTATCTACGCGTCGGCGACTCCTTCCCGAATGACGGCTGGGGCGGCCGGATGTATCACCTCACTGCGGTCGCGAGCTCCTGATCGACCTGCGCGTGCCGGATCCGCATCTGCACCGGATCCGGCACCGGGGCGGCGTCCAGCAGGGCGCGGGTGTAGTCGGTGGCCGGATGGGTGAGCACCTGACTGGTCGATCCGGACTCGACGATCCGGCCAGTGCGCATCACCAACACGTGATCACTGACCTGGTCCACCACGGCAAGATCGTGGCTGATGAAGATGCAGGCGAATCCCAACTCTGCTTGAAGATCCGCAAACAACGCCAGCACCTCGGCCTGCACCGAGACATCGAGTGCACTGGTCGGCTCATCGGCGATCAACAGGCTCGGTCGCAGCGCCAGCGCGCGGGCCAACGCCACCCGCTGGCGTTGCCCGCCGGACAGCTCGCCGGGCCGACGGCGGCCGAAGTGGCGGGGTAGCTGGACCTGCTCCAGCAGCGCGCCGACCTGATCGGTCAGCGCCCGACCGGAGCTGATCTTGTGCACCTGGAGCGGCTCCGCCACGCAGTCCGCGACGGTCAGCCGTGGATCGAGCGTGGTCGCCGGATCCTGTTGTACGAAGCCGATTCCGCGCCGTAGTCGTCGCAGCGACCCGGTGTCCAGCTCGGCCAGCTCGGTGCCGGAGACCAGCACTCGTCCGCTGTCCGGCTGCAGCGTGCCACTGGCGGCTCTGGCCAGGGTTGACTTCCCGGAGCCCGACTCGCCGACCACGCCGAGCACCGAGCCGCGCTGCAGCGTGGCCGAGACATTGCGTAGCGCAGTGAACGCGGAACGTCCACCGCGGCCGCGGTAGGTGAGGGTCACGTCGATGAACTGGACGGCTGCACCCGGGTCCACCGCGGCAGCGCCGGGCCCGTCCGCCGTGGAGTGCTGCGCGGCCCGGCTGGGGTGCTGCTCCGGCGACGGGAGCTGCGGAACCGCTGCCAGCAACTCCCGGGTGTAGGTGGTCCGAGGACGCTGGAAGAGCGACACCACCTCACCGCGCTCGACCATCCGGCCCCGGCGCATCACCAGCACATGATCAGCAAGATCAGCAACCACGCCCATGTTGTGCGTGATCAACAGGATCGCGGTGCCGAGCCGGTCGCGAAGCCCGGCCAGCAACCGCAGAATCTCTTCCTGGACTGTGACATCGAGTGCTGTCGTCGGCTCGTCGGCGATCAACAACGACGGTTCGCCGGCCAACGCGAGCGCGATCACGATCCGCTGCTTCTGACCGCCGGAGAGCTGGTGCGGATAGCTCGCGAGGATTCGGTCGGTCTCGGGCAACTCCACCATCGACAGCAGCTCGGCGGCCCGATCGCGGGCGGCTCGTCGGCTGATCTTGCGATGGGCACGCAGCGCCTCGGCCAACTGCCAGCCGATGGTGCGGACAGGATTGAGCGCGGTCTGCGGCTCCTGGAAGACCATCGCCGCACCGCGACCACGGACCGTACGCCAGTCCACCTGACCGGACAGCAGGTTGTCGGTCAGCGTGTCGTCATGATCACCGCGGCCCGGGACAGCCAGCCGGATGTCGCCGGTCGCCCGGGCACTCTCCGGCAGCAGTCCGAGCACCGAGCGCGCGGTGATCGTCTTGCCGGAGCCGGACTCGCCGACCAGCGCCAGCACCTCTCCGTGGGACACGGTGAAGGACACGCCGTCCACGGCCGGCGCCCCGCTGCTGCCGTCGAATCGGATGGTCAGGTCACGGACGGCGAGCACCGGATGCCGGGACGGCAGGTCGCTTGGGGTCCGAGGGTTGAGGGCAACATGATCAGTCATAGATGTGAGCTCCTTCGGCCCAGACGCGGGCTCGTTCGGACGGTGCGGTGGTCGAGTACGGGCCGGGGACATAGCGGACGAATCCGAGCGTGCCGGTGTAACCGAAGCTGCCCCGTCCCTTGGTCAGCTCCCAATCCACCGGACCGCCCCGGTCGGCGCCGATACTGATGCCGGTGAAGGGTGCCATCCCGACCAACTGCGGGACCTCGGCCAGATCGACGACGGCCACCCCGTCGGTCAAGATCACGTTCCAGCGGAAGTCCGGCAGCGCCTGGAACCGGACGATCAGCCGCTGGTGGCCCAGGCCGAGATTGATCAATCCGGTCCGATGCATCCGGCCGTACGCGTTGAGCACGAAGAAGGCGGCCGGTTCGCCGCGATCGTCGGCCTCGACGGCGACCAGATAGCCGCCGCCTTGATCCCCGTGGCTGACCAACACCCCTTGATCACCGGCCGTCACCTGAAGCTCGATGATGATCTCCAGGTCGCGGTGCTGGAGCAGCCGGGCCGACCGCACCCGCTCCAGGGTTCCGGTACCGGGGTACAGAGTCACCGGCTCACCGAAATGATCATCATCGGGCCGCCGCAGGGCCGCTGCCGGACCGTGATCATTGAGCGGGAACACCCGGTTCTGCCAGGCCGCCTGCTCCCAGGCCGCGGCCAACTCCGCCAGCAGTTCGGGCCGCTGGTCGGCGAGGCCGGTGGTCTCGGTGGGATCGGCGACCAAGTCGTAGAGCTGCCACTCGGCATCGTCGTACGGACGGCCCGGACGATGATTGGTGACGATCTTGAAGTGCTGGTTCTGAAAGGCGCGATTGCCGCCGGTTTCGCTGTACTGCTGGGTGTGTCCGGTCGGCGCGTTCGCCGAACGCACCAACGCCGCGGCACTGACCCCGTCGGTGCTCGGCGCCGGCAGTCCCTGTCGTTGCGGCGCTCGTGGGACTCCGGCCAACTCCAGCAGGGTGGGCGTCAGGTCGGTGACGTGAACGTACTGTCGGCGCAGGCCGTCGTCCGCCTGGCCACGGATCCGCCCCTTCGGCCAGTGCACCAGCAGGGGTGCGCGAATGCCGCCGGCGAAGGTGTCCGACTTGTAGAGGCGGAACGGCGTGTTGGACACCTGACCCCAACCGCGCGGGTAATGCACCGTGGTCTGCGGTCCGCCGACCAGCTCAAGATCACGTTCGACATCGCGATCCCAGTCATCCGGGAGGCCCTGGAGATGGGCGAACTGGCTGAAGTAGCTGCGGGTGCCGTCCCGTCCGCCCTCCGCCGTGCCGCCGTTGTCCGACGCGAACACGATGATCGTGTCGTCCAGCTCGTCGTACAGCTCCAGCGTCTGCACGATCCGTCCGACGCTGTCGTCGACCGCGGTGACCGCCGCCGCGTAGGTCTCCATGTAACGGGCGAAGAGCCGCTGTTGATCATCGGAGAGCGACGACCACGGCGGGACATCCTTGCCCGGCTCGGAATTCGGTGCCGGCAACCGGGTGTTCGGACCGAAGAGCCCGAGCTCGATCTGGCGGCGGAACCGGGCGTCGCGGATGTGGTCCCAACCCGTGTCATAGCTGCCCTGATAGGAAGCGATGTCGGCGGCCTTGGCCTGGATCGGTCCGTGCACCGCATGATGGGCGAAGTAGAGCAGGAACGGTTTGTGTTGATCACTGGCCCGCAAGGATTTGATCATGGCGACGGCGCGATCGGTCAGGTCGTCGGTCAGGTAGTAGTCGTCGGCGAAATGATCAACGTCGTAAGGGGAGTTGTCCCAGATCAGTCGATGCGGGGCGTGCAGGCTGGTCAGCCCCTCCATGCTGCCGAAGTAGCGGTCGAAACCCCGCTGCAGCGGCCAGGAGCGGCGGCTGGCGGCATCGTGCAGTGAACGGTCACCGGTCAGGTGCCACTTGCCGACGGCAAAGGTGGCGTAGCCCGCCTGTTGCAAGGACTCCGCCACGGTCGGGGTGTCATCGGGCAGTTCGAAGGTGTACGCCGGGTAACCCGGATCGGAGTTGGCCGGAACGGCGAAGCCGGCTCGATGAGGATTCAGGCCGGTCAGCAGAGCCGCTCGAGATGGTGAGCAGAGCGGAGTGGTGTGATAGTTCGTGAACCGTACGCCGCCGTCCGCCAGTCGATCCAGATGCGGAGTCCGGATCTCGCTGCCGTACGGGCCGATGTCGGAGAAGCCAAGATCATCGAGGTAGATGATCACGATGTTCGGTCGACCGTATGCGTTCGGCTCGGGTCGCCAGGACGGGCGCGACTCGCTGAAGGTCCTGCCGATCGTGCCGCCGAAGTCCGCGTACGGATCGACCGCGTCGGGACCGTCGGCCTGCTTGCTCATCAGCTCACCCTTCGGGCCGCGCCGAGTGCCTGGGCCACCAGTTGGAGGGCGAGCACCAGGATGATCACCACGGCCAGCGGGCCGAGCACATAGGCGAGGTTGTTGTCCGCGTAGTTGATGCCGTCGCTGATCAAGCTGCCCAACGACGGTGCCGGCGGCCGGACGCCGATGCCGAGGAAGCTCATCGCACTCTCCACGAACACCGCCATCGACAACGACAGGGCCAGTTGGACGCCGATCGGCTCGGCGGCGTTCGGCAGTACATGCCGGCGCAGCACCCAGAGCCGTCCGGCGCCGATCGTCTCGGCCGCCTCGACGTACGGCATCGCCCGCACCTTGAGGATCGAGGATCGCAGCATCCGGCCGAAGATCGGCGTCTCCACGATCGCGATCACGGCGATCACGGTGCCGATCCCGGTCCCGGTGACCGCGGTCAGACCGATCGCCATGATCAATGCCGGAAAAGCCAGGATGACGTCGAAGAACCGCTGCAGCCCGACATCCACCACGGTGCTGAGAGTCCCGGCCAGAGCCAGCAGCGTGCCGCACACGGCGCCGATCGGAACGGCGACGAAGACCACGATCAGGTCGGTGCGCAGACCGTAGAGCGTACGGGAGAAGACATCGCGATTGACGTAGTCGGTGCCGAGCAGATGCTGCGCACTGGGCGTCAGCAGATTGGCGTCGTCCAACTGCAGATTGGGCGGGTAGGGCGCCAGCAGCGGCGCCAGGACGCCGACCAAGATCAACGCGGCGAGCAGCACCAGTCCGACCAGCCCCCGACCGTGCAGCAATTGGGCGAAGGTCGAGGAGTGTTTGCGGCTGGCCGCGAAATCCCGTTCTATGACAGCGGTTTCGCCCGCCAGTTGCTCCGCGGTCCGGGTCGAGGTGGAGACGGTCATGAGTGTTGCTCCCGTTCGAAGTGGTGCATGATCATCCGCCGATCCGGATCCGCGGATCGAGGGCGGCATGGACGACGTCGGTGATCAGTTGGATCACGATGAAGACGCCGACGGAGACCAACAGGAGGATCTGGACGACCGGATAATCCCGGTTGTCGATCGCCTGTGAGATCAACTGGCCCAGGCCCGGCCAGGTGAAGACCGCTTCCACCAGGACCGCGCCGCCGAGCAGGCCGCCGATGTGGATGCCCAGCGCGGTGACGTAGGTCGGCAGTGCGGCCGGCAGAGCGTGAGCCAGCAACAGCCGGCGTTCGCTGACCCCGGCCGCGCGGGCGGTGGTGATGTACGGCGCCCGCAGTTCGGTGCGCAATGATTCGGCCAGGAATCGGGTCAGGCCGGCCGAGGCGGGCAGTGCCAGACAGACCGCCGGCATCAACAGGTACTGGGCCGAGATGTCCAGCCGGTCGGTGAAACCTCGCGGTGGCGTCCCGCCGGCCGGCAGGATCGGCAGCAGGATGCCGAAGATCAACACCAGCACGATCCCGGTGACGAAGGTCGGCAGCCCGAGGGTGATCGTGTTGAAGCCGGTGATGATCGAGTCGATGATCTTGCTCTTGGTCCAGACCCAGACGCACGCGGTGACCACGCTGATCACGACCGTCAGGGCGAGGGCCGCGGAGGCGAGGATCAGGGTGTTGGCAGCGCCGTGAGCGATCAAGGCGGCGATCTCGCCGCCGATCGTGTACGAGCGCCCGAGATCTCCGGTGACGACACCGCCGATCCAGTGCAGGTACTGCTCGACCACCGGCCGGTCCAGTCCGAGGTTGTGTCGGATCTCGGCAATGGCCTGTGGTGTCGCGTCCACGCCGGCCAGCGTGGTTGCCGGATCTCCGGGCACCAGCCGCAGTACCGCGAAGATCAACACCGAGGCACCGAACAGCACCAGGATCGCCGACGGAAGCCGGCGGAGCAGATAACTGATCATGAGGAACTCCAGCTCGAAGGAAGCGGTCAGGCGGTCAGGTAGGCGTCGGTCAAGATCAACTCGGATCGCTTGGTGTGATCCACGCCCTGCAGGCGATTGGCCACTGCGACCTGGTTGAGCTTCACCGCGATCTCGATCAGGAACAAGGACGACAGCAGGTCGTCGGAGAGCCGGTCGTAGGCCGTCCGGGCCCGGGCCACCGCAGTTCGCGACGCCTTGTCGGTGCCGTCGTTGGTGGCCGGCAGGGTCCAGGCAGCGTTCGCATCGGCCAAATACCGGTCCGACCGATAGCGGGACGCGTTGTGCTCGGCGTTGAAGGGGTAGGCGCTGACATTCAGGGTGGACGGCACGTACTGCGCCCAGGAGTGACCGTTGAACCACAGTCCCGGGAACTGCGCCCCGATCAGCAGCTTGGTGTGCTGCGCGGCCTCCTCCGGAATCAGTTCGACCTTGATGCCGATGTCGGCCAGATTGGACTGGACGATGGCGGCGACCGCGGCATTCTCCGGTGACGGTGACGCGTAGTTGAACGGGATGGTCGGCAGCGTCCCGACCTCCTTGATCAACTTCCGCGCCTTGTCCAGATCGCGGGTGTAGGTCTGGTTGCGGTCTGCGTCGTAGGCGGGGGAGTACTTCGGCCAGGGCAGGTTGATCGGGTAGCCCGAGCCACGGAGCACGTCGTGCACGATCCGTTCCCGATCCAGGGCGTACGCAATGGCCTGCCGGACCCGGATGTCGTCCAGTGGCTTGGCGGTGACATTCGCACCGACGTAGAACTGCCCCTCGGCGCCGTCGAAGGTGACGGCCCTGAATCCGCCCCGCTTGCTCAGATTCAGCAGGTCGAGGCTGCCGATGTTGTTGCTCAGGTCGATCTGGCCGGATCGCAATGCAGACAGCGATGCCTTGGCATCTTTCATGATCCGGGCGTCGATGCCGTCCAGATAGGGCCGGTTCGGTTGCCAGTAGTCGTCGAACCGGTCGAACGTGATGGACGTGTTCGGCAGCCACTTGCCGACCTTGAAGGGGCCGGTGCCGATGAACGCCTCGCCGTTGGCGAGTTGATCAAGGGAGTCGATGTCGATGATCGGCGCCGTGTCCAGCAGGTCGAAGATGTTGGCCAACGGATGGCTGAAGCGCAGCGTGATGGTGTGGTCATCCAGGTGATCGAATCCGGTCACCGCGGCTGCCGTACTTCGCATCTGGCCGTTCCACTTGGCCGCGGCGTAGGTCCGGATGGACGCCTCCACATCGCGGGAGGTGAACTCGCGGCCGTTGTGGAATTTGACCCCCTTGCGCAGCCAGAGCTTGATCGACTTGCCGTCCGAGGCGAGCTGCCACCGGGTGGCCAGCCTCGGTTGCGGAATGAGCTCGTCGTTGCGGTAGCGGGTGAGGGACTCGTACGCCAACCCGATGATCACGGTGATCGAACTGGTATTGGTGAAGAAGTTGGCCGGGATCACGTCCTGAGCCAGGCCGGCGGCGAGTCGGCCGCCACGCCGCGGTTGATCATCTCCGCTCTTGCCCAGCTCGCGTGCCTGGCTGACTGCGGATTCACACCCGGCGGTGCCGAGCAGGCCCGCGCCCGCGCCGGCAACCGCAGCGGCCTGCAGCAGGGTTCGTCGGCGGATCGATCGGGGGAGCTGGGGTGTGGTCATCGGAGCCTCGTTCTTGCTTGTCTGATGGGGAAGTCCCGGCCGACTGCAGACGTCGCGCCGTCCCGGGGAGGTGGCTTCGGTGGGGGACGACGCGACGTTGCGTTGAGGGGTTCGGTCAGCTGAGTTCGGAGTAGTGCGAGGCGTCACCCTTGCGTGATGAGGAGAGCACGCCGTCGATGCTCACCGGTACGTCGCCGGCCAGGGTGATCCGATGCAGCACCCGCTTCTGCTTGCCGTAGTCGGCGACGCCGTAGTGCTGGGTCGCCCGGTTGTCCCAGATCGCCAGGTCGCCGAGCGACCAGTTCCAGCGAGCGGTGTTCTCCAGCTTGGTGACGTGTCGCTGCAGCAGCTGGAACAGGTCGGTCGAGTCCGCGGACTTGAGGCCGACGAAGTACTTGACGAAGTGGCCGAGCAACAGCGTCCGCTCACCGGTCTCCGGATGCACCCGGACGACCGGGTGCTCGGTCTCGAAGACCTGGTGGCGGAATTCGTCGTAGTAGCTCTGCTCCTTGACGTCGATGCCGCCGAGCCGCTTCTCGTCGGTGTCGGCGGCGTAGTCGTACAAGTTGGTGTGCACGGCCCAGAGCTGGTCGGCCAGCGCCTTCAGGGCGGGGTGCAGCGACTCGTACGCGGTGACGGTATTGGCCCAGACCGTGGTGCCGCCATGGGTTGGCAGGGTGATCGGACGGAGCAGGCTGATTGCCGGCACCCGATCGACGAAGGTGACGTCGGTGTGCCAGCTGTTGGCCTTGCTGAAGTCGGAGTCGACCGGCAGCACGGACTTGCCGTCCCCGCGGACGGTCGGATGCGGAGCCGTCGGAACGCCGAGCCGGCTGGCGAACTCGTGCTGGACCGCGTCGTCGAGATGATCTTGTCCGGAGAAGAAGATCACCTTGTTCTCCAGCAGGGCACGGCGGATCTCGGCCACCACGGCGTCGTCGAGATCGCCGGTCAGCCGCACGCCGCCGATCCGGGCACCGATCTGCTCACCGGTCTTGGCGACCTGGATGTGCGAATAACTCGGGTCGTAGGCAACCGGGCGGGCGGCGGAATCGGCAACCGCGGGGCGGTCGGTGGTGATGGTCATGGCGGTTCTCCTGGGTGGGTTGGGAGCTCTGCTTCGGAATAACCTGTATTGCCTGGGGTAACTGTAGGAAATATCTGGAAGGAATCCAACGACTCTCAAATTTCGGAATGTCGGCGTCCTTCCAGCGGCCGCACAGGCGGCTGTGCTAGGCCGCCGAGACCGACAACCCACCCCGGTCGCGCTGCCGACCGCCGTCGATAGGGTGAGCCGACCGAGGCGGAAGGACTGACGTGACTGAACTGGTGGGGCGGGCCGAGGAACGGCTGGCCGAGTTGATCAAGGACATCGAGGCGCTGGTACGGCTGGAGTCGCCGTCCGACGACCTCGAGGCGGTCGGCCGGAGCGCCGAACTGGTGGCCGAGATCGGGGCCAAGTATCTCGGAGTCGAGCCGGAGCGGGTCGACGTCGACGGTCGTCCGCATCTGGTCTGGCGTCTCGGCAGTGGTCCGCGCAAGGTGGTGATCCTGGCCCATCACGACACCGTGTGGCCGATCGGCTCCTGGGGTGCCGATCCGTGGAGCCTGGTCGACGGCGTGATCCGCGGTCCGGGGTGCTTCGACATGATCACCGGCATCCTGCAGGCGATGTTGGGGATCCGGCTGCTGATCGAGGACGGCGTATCGGTGGACGGGGTGACCCTGCTGGTCACCGCCGACGAAGAGGTCGGGTCACGGACCTCACGGGACCTGATCGAGACCGAGGCCGCCGGCTGCCGGGCCGCCTTCGTGCTCGAGGCCTCCGGACCGGGTGGCGCGCTGAAGACCGAACGCAAGGGCACCTCGGACTATCAGATCAAGATCACCGGCCGAGCGGCCCATGCCGGACTCGAACCGGAGAAGGGCATCAACGCCGGCGTCGAGCTGTCCCGACAGGTGCTCAAGATCGCCGAGCTCGGCAATGCTGATCTTGGTACGACGGTGACACCGACCGTGTTGTCGGCCGGTACCACCACCAACACGGTGCCCGCGCGGGCCGCGATCAAGGTCGACGTCCGGGTCCGGAGTCAGGCCGAGCAGCAGCGCGTGGACGACGACATGCACGCCCTGACGCCGTACCTGCCCGGAGCAGAGTTGATCATCGGCGGTGGTCCGAATCGTCCACCGCTGCCGGGGAGTGCTTCGCAGGAGCTGTTCCGGCGGGCGGCTGAACTCGCCGATGCCGAAGGCATCGGACCGCTGGAGTCGATGTCGGTGGGTGGCGCGTCGGACGGCAACTTCACCGCTGGCATCGGGGTGCCGACGCTGGACGGTCTGGGTGCCGTCGGCGGCGGGGCACATGCCGACGACGAGCATGTACTGGTGGCGAAGATTCCTGCCCGGACAGCGTTGTTGGCCGTGTTGATCAAGGACCAACTGGGCTGACCTCGACCTGGTCGGCGAAGCCGCCCTCCAGGTCGGGGTTGCGGCGCAGCCGCTCGGCCAACCGCTGAGGAGTCTGCGGGACCACGATCGCCATCACCAGGGTCAGCGCGGCACCGGCGACCGGGAACATGAAGGCGGCGGTGTAGCTGAACTTGTCGACCAGGAAACCCATCACCACGGGAGCCAGCACACCGGCCATCTGGCCACCGAAGTTGATCGTTCCGGAGGCAGACCCGGTGAAGCGACCGTTCAGTGTCTTCAACGGCACCGACATCACCGGCATGAAGGACAGGCCGAAACAGCCGATCCCGATGCATTCGGCGATCATGAACGCGGTCAGCGACTGCGACAGGGCCATCATCAGCAGTGCCACGCCGCCGACCAGCATCGCCGGTGCGACCACCAAACGGGGACGCCCGCCCAATCGGTCGGCAAGGCGGCCGCCGACCACTGTGGCAAGGCCGCCGACCACGGGCGGGATGGCGAGCAGGATCGCCGATCCGCTGGTGCTCAGGCCGCGAGCCTCGGACAGGTAGGACGGCATCCAGGTGTTGATGCCCCAGCCGATGATGTCCAAGCCGAAGAACATCACCACGTAGAGGTAGATCGCCGGGCTGGCCAGGACCGCCCAGACGCGGCGTTTGGTTCGGCCGGCTTCTTCCTGTGCAGGCTGGGGTTTCGGCGTCTCCGGCAGCACCTGGGTGTCGAGCTGGGGACGGTTGCGCGGCAGCCAGATGAGCAAGATCACCAACATCACCAGACCGGCGATGGCGGAGACACCGAAGCTGAACCGCCAGCCGATCGCGGCCACCAAGGGCACCGCAACCAACGGCGCCACCGCGGCGCCGAAGTTGTTCGAGCTGAGCATCACCCCGTTGGCCAGCATCCGTTCGCGCGGCGTGGTCCGCTCGGTGATCGCCTTGATCGATGCGCCGGGGAAGATCCCTTCGCCGATGCCGAACAGTGCCCGGATGACCAACATGGCCGCAAATCCCCAGGCAACAGCGGTCAATCCGGTGAACAGTGACCAGATGATCATGGCTGCGGCGATCATGTATCTGGTGCCGAAACGATCCGCAAGGATGCCGCCGGGCAGTTGGGAGAATGCGTAGGCGAAGAAGAACGCCGAGATGATCAAGCCCTGCTCGGCGTGATTGAGGTGAAAGGTGGCGCCCACGTGGGGCAGCGCGATGGTCATGATCAATCGATCGAAGTAGTCGATCAACCAGGTCACGAACAGCAGGCCGGTGGTCACTTTGGCGACCCGGGACATCTTCATTCCCGGCGGCGCGGTGCTGGTTGTCGACATCTTGATCTCCTCGTGATCGACGCCACGGGTGGCGGCGTGGCAACCACCCTGCTGGATCACGAGCCGTCGGCACCTTGTCCGGTTGACCAAAGTCTGCGCACCCGAATTGGTCGGACGGATGGTTTCGCGTCGTACGACCGAGAACTCAGGATGGGCACATGAACCCTGCAACCGATGCCGACAGTCCCACGCAGGCGCCTCGGGCGGCGACGGACTCCGGACAGTCCGGTCCGCTGTCCGAGCGTGATCAGCTCGATCTGCTGATCACCGGTGGACGGGTGATCGATCCGGCATCCGGCCGGGACGAGGTCGGTGCGGTGGGCATCCGCGACGGAAGGGTCTGTTTCACCGGCGCCGATCCCGATCGCCCGCAGGCCTACGCCCGGAAGGTGATCGACGCAACCGGGTTGGTCGTGGCCCCCGGCTTCATCGACATGCACAGCCACGCGCAGACGATCAACGGTGGCCGGCTGCAGGCTCTCGACGGGGTGACCACCGCCCTGGAGTTGGAGGGCGGTGCGCTGCCGGTCGCCGATCACTACGCGCTGGCCGAGGAGGAAGGTCGGGTGATCAACT
>DATCVL010000393.1:0-4305 GCA_036566865.1 Microlunatus sp. | reverse complement strand
CACTGCTGTTCTGCACCGGCCTGACGATCGCGCCGAGTTTGATCATGATGCAAGGACTGGTCGACCACCTGACTCCGGCCAACCGGCTGAATGAGGCTCAGTCGATGCTGTCCTCGGTCACCCAGGTCGGCGCGGCCGTCGGCACCGCCGTGGCCGGCGTGTTGATCGACGCCCACGGCGTGAGCTGGTCCTTCATCGGCGCCGCGATGGCGATCGGATTGGCTTGCTGTGCAGCGATCGGGAGCCAGCGGCACTGGGCTCGGCTGATGCGGGTCGACGAGCCGGAGCCCACCGGCGGAGCGGCGACCGCCGAGTCCACCTGTTGAGTTTCGCCGCCGGCAGTGCAGTCCGTCCGGTGCCGGTCGAGACGGATGGAGACGTTTCCAATTCGGCCCGACACTGCTAGCCTCCTGGCCTACCGAGACTAGGCACACAGTCGTGCCGAGGAGGCAAACATGGTCAGCCGTCGCACATTTCTCGCCACCAACTCGATGATCATCGCCGGCGCCGGGTTGACCGGCGCGGCCGGGAGCTTGATCGGCAGCACGCCGCTGGCAGCAGCTGCGCCTGGTGGCGCTTCCGGGCAGGGACTTCACTGGCACCGATCCCGGTTGCTACCGAGGTTCGCCGAGCCGGGGCGGCTGCAGGCCGGTTCGGTGGCCGAGTTGTCCGGCGAAGATCAACTTCTGCTGACCACGTTGCAGGGTGTGGTGAACCGACGCCGACCCGAGCTCTACTTCTCCTACGATCCGGGCGACGATGCTCCGGACCGGGTGTGGCTGCGAGGGTTCGACCACGTCCGCTGGACCGACGACCCGACCGAACTGATCGCGCCCTATGCACACCGGGTGCGCGGCGCGATCGTGTACGACCCGGACGTTGCAGACACCATCAACGTAGCCACCACGCTGGCGGGCCTGAAGGATTGCGTGGTCGCCACCGCTGAGCAGGCCGCGACGTATGGGCTGAAGGTGGTCGACGATCTGCGCGGGCGGTTCACCGGCCAGGACAAGGTGGCGATCTACCGCTGGCAACTGGAGCACCTGTGGCCGCACTGCGAGCAGCGGCTGCTCACCGGCCTGCCGCCGACCCGCACGGTCGACGTGGACGGCATCACCTGGCGCGAGGTCGCCCGGGAGACCGAGCAGATCCGCGACTCGTCGAATCGGGCCAGCCTGACCATCGACCTGACGCCGGAACTCGGCGACGAGGCGGTCTACGTTCGGTTCGCCGACGCCTTCGGCAACGACGGCTGGGGAGCATCGATCGCCTCGCTGACGGCGACCGCGGACGGCAACGTGATCGCCGATTTCGTACCCGACTCCGACGACGAGGCGCCCTACCTGTTCGCCAGCACGTCCTCGATCGGCGGCGACGCGAACCGCTTCGCCGACGGCGGCAACTACTGGATCTATCGCTTCGAGCCGCCGGCCGGGACCAGCGAATTCACCGTCACCGTCGACATCTGGAATCAGTACCTGATCACCGCGACCGACACCGCTCCGACCAGGGTCGAACCGTTCCCGTTCTTCCGCGACTACGTGGTGGCGACCAAGGCGATGCTGGTCTGGCTCGACCCGAACGGCGAGCCCGGCGAGCTACTGGCCGAGATCTTCGGCCGGACCGCGAGCACGACGCCGTACCTCGGTTGGTTCTCCAACGACGTGGCCGGGGAGTGGGGCGGAGTTGATCTTGCTGCGACCAAGCGGGTCGAGGTGTTCGCCGCCGACTTTTATGCCAACGGCACCGTGCACTCAGGTGTCCGGGCGCCGATCTCGCCCAAGATCAGAAAGCCGATCCCGGCGAAGCTGGACAACAAGATCTATCTGACGTTGACCTTCGGCGAGGGCGACAACATCCAGTACTGCCAGCGTCATCTGCGCGAGCTGTGGGGCAACCCCGATCGCGGCGCCGTACCGACGAACTGGACGATCAGCCCGGTACTGGCCGATGCCGGGCCAGGCATTTACCGCTACTACCAGAAGACCGCGACCAGCAACGACCTGCTGATCTGCGGGCCCTCGGGTGCCGGCTACACCTACGGCGTGTCCTGGCCCGACGGCAGCTTCGCCGACTTCGCCGACGTCACCGACCGCTACCTGCGGGAAACCGGTCTTGATTTGGTGTACGCCTACAGCAACGGCGACGGGTCGGTGCCGTTCACCGACGCCGTGCTGGAGATCTACCGCGAACACACCCGGCTTCGCGGCATCATCCAGTCCTCCGGGCTCGGTGGGGTTGTCACCGGGGGTGAGCTTCCGGTGATCAGGAACCTCGGTGTTGCCGGTGATGCAGCCGAGTTCAAGGCGGGGTTGGACAAACATGCCGAAGGCTGGCAGGGCGACAGTCCGTTCTTCATTGCCGGCGGAGTGAACGCCTGGAACTGGACGCCGACCGATGTCGCCGAGCTCGGCGAGCTGTTGGCGACGGACGAGCGCTACCAGGTCGTGCTGGCCGACACCTTCTTCGATCTGATCCGGGCGACGGCTGATCCGCAGCCGCCGGTCCAGCCGGTCGCGGCCGGTCGGCGGCCGAAGTCGACCGGCGCGCCGAACGTCGCACCGAGCACCGCCGGCGCCCGGCGGTGACTGCCGCCTCGGCCATGATCAACTCAGTTGATCTTGGTGTTTGCTGACCTGCCGCGGCGCCAACAGCGCGGCGATCACGGCAACCGCGGCCGCCGCGCAGGCCACCCAGAACATGGTGGAGGAACCGGCCGCGGTCGCCTGGGCGATCAGGTGTTGGGCGCCCGCGGGGAGTTCATGCACCTGATCCGGCGTCATCGCGGAGACGTCGGTGGGTGTGCTGGCTGCGCCGTGATCCAAGAGATAGCCGGTCAGCCTGCTGGTGAACAGCGCTCCGAGTGCGCCGACGCCGATCGCACCGCCGATGGTGCGCAGGAACATTGCCGAACCGGTCGCCGCGCCGACCTCCTGGCGCGGTGCCGCGTTCTGGATCAGCACCAAGGGCGTCTGGAAGAGCAAGCCGATCCCACAGCCGACCATGATCATGTAAACGCTGGTCAGCCAACCGGGCGTGCCCACGTCCATGGTCGCCAGCAGGCCGCAGCCGATCGCGAGAGCCGAAGTGCCGATGATCAACGCGGGACGGAACCGGCCGGGTTTGGTGGTCAGCTGGCCGGTGAGCATCGCGACGGCGATGGCCGGCAGCAACATCGGCAGCAACAACAATCCGCTGTTGCTGGCGGAGTGTCCCTGCACCAACTGTAGGAAGACCGGCAGGTAGTTCATTGCGCCCATCATGATCGCGCCGGTGCCCAGGAACATGATCACCATGCTCACCAGCACGGCGCGGTTGCCGAACAGGTGCGGAGGAAGTACTGGATGCTCGGCGCGTCGTTCGATGATCGCCAGGGCGGCGAGGGCGATCACGCCGACGGTACCGACGGTGATCACCTGAGGCGAGTCCCAGGCGTACTGGTGTCCGCCCCAGGTCATCGCCAGCACGATTCCGGTACTGGCGATCGCCAGCGTGATCAGGCCGGCGACGTCGATCGTGCCGCCGCTTCGGCGCGCCGGAAGCTTGAGCAGCACGGTCGCGCCGATCACGGAGACGGCGATCAGCGGCAGATTCAGCAAGAAGATCCAGCGCCACCCGAGGTGGTCGGTGACCACGCCACCGATCCACGGCCCGATGATCATGGACACCGGTGCAACCGCGCCCAGGAAGCCCTGATAGCGGGAGCGTTGGTCGGGCGGTGCGACATCGGCGATCACCGCCATCAAGGTAGTGAAGACCATGCCGCCGCCGAGCCCTTGGACTGCCCTAGCGATGATCAACATGGTCATCGATCCGGCCAGTCCGGCGGCAGCGGATCCGACCAGGAAGATCAGCAACGCGGTGATCAGTACGGACTTCCGTCCGAACATGTCGCCGATCCGACCGGCGGTCACGGTGCCGATCGCCATCATCAGCAGGTACGCGGTGGCGATCCACGCGATCCGGCCGAAGCCGCCGAGGTCTCCGGCGATGGTGGGGGCCGCGGTGGCCGCGACCAGTGAGTCGAGTTGGAGCGGGACCAGGGCGAGGATCAGGCTCGCCATGATCAACCCCAGGCGGGGTTTGGTGTCGGCCGGCGGGTTGGGCGCCGGCTGGGGTGGTGCAACGGTCATCTCCGAGATCCTTTGCTTACTTGTCGACCGGCTAGGAAACTTGCCGTACGGAAGGTAAGCACGTTGCTAGCCGGTCGTCAAGTAAGATCCCTGAGGACAGATGCAGAAACGGTTCGGGTCCCAGTTGGAGGTCAGGTGCCGAGAAAGCCATCGCAGACACGTGCGGAGATCT
>DATCVL010000392.1:0-7742 GCA_036566865.1 Microlunatus sp. | reverse complement strand
GATGACGCTCCGCGACAGCCACGGCAAGGACATTCCCCTGAAGCCTGGCCGGACCTGGATCATCCTCGACGGTTGATCACCTGCTGACTGCCGGCCAACGGTCGGGTGTCCAGCCGCGTACACATCCAGCGCCGGCCGCGGGCCTCAAGGCGGAACGCCAGCGCCGCGGTCGAGGACGCGCCGGCCCGGGCCGAGTGGGCCGGCGACCAGCCGAAGACCGTGACCGCCTCCACGACCTCGGCCTCGGCCCGGCTGACATGCACGCTGTGCAGAACCGGCCGCATCGCCGGACGGCGGCGGATGTGCACGGTGAGGTCGGCCAAGGCGATCGGATCGAGCCAGCGATTCAGCTGGGTCACCGGCCGCAGGCCCTGCACCGTCTCCAACAGTGCGGCGCCCAACCGGACGCACCAGTCGCCCGGATCGGGTAGCCCGGGCGGCAACCGGGGCGCCCAACTGTCGCCGAACCGGAGCACGCGGACCGGCTCGGTGTCTGGCCCCCGACCGGTGAGCGGGCCGATCTCGGACGGCATTCTGCTGTCGACCATTCCGCTGTCGAACGATGCCACCGACCACGGCAGCGGCTCCTGGGCTGCCGTCCGCGGCTCGTCACTGTCGGGTCGATTCGGTGGCCAGGCTTCCGGCTCCGGCACCGAAGCCGGCACCGGCCGGACGGCCACGATCGCCACTTCAACCGTCATCGGCACCCCCTTGGTTTCGTGCCGGTGATCCTGACACGAACCACCGACAGCGAGTCCTCGGTTGTGCACAGCCCGACGCCGACTTCTTCGGTCGGTCGGTATCGTTCGCGCCGGGACTTCACGAAGGGGACGCGACGATGACTACGCACGAGCACTTCAGCTGGGACGAATTCGGTGAGGCCTGCCGCGAACTGTCCCGCCAGGTCGTACGCAGTGGCTTTCGTCCCGATGTGGTGCTGGGCATCGCGCGCGGTGGGTTGCTCCCGGCCGGTGCGATGGCGTACGCGCTGGAGTGCAAGAACCTGTTCACGATCAACGTCGAGTTCTACACCGGTGAGGACTCCCGGCTGGACGTACCGGTGATGCTGCCGCCGGTACTGAACGCGGCCGACCTGGACAATCTCGATGTGCTGATCGTCGACGACGTGGCCGACACCGGCAAGACCCTCGAGCTGGTGCAGGAATTCTGCGCCGATCATGTCGCCGCCGCCCGGACCGCGGTGCTCTATCACAAGCCGCGATCGATCATCCGGCCCGACTACAGCTGGCGGCAGACCGGGTTGTGGATCGACTTCCCGTGGTCGTCCCAGCCGCCGGTCACCGACGAGCAGGCAGAATCGTAGGCTGACCGCCGATCCTGCCGGGCACCCGATGACGCCCGGCCGTACCGTTACGACCACTCAGGAGAGTTTGAGCTTGAACGCCCCCGCAGTTCCGTCCCAACCCGCATCCCCGGGCCAGGCTCCCCGCGTGGTCGTGGTCACCCCGACCTACAACGAGCGGGAGAACCTGCCGATCCTGGTCGAGAAGCTGACCGATCTCGGCATCGAGAACCTGCAGTTGCTGGTGGTCGACGACAACTCGCCTGACGGCACCGGTGAGGTGGCCGACCGGCTGGCAGCCGAGCACCCGGACCGGGTGGCCGTACTGCATCGGACGGAGAAGGACGGGCTCGGTCGCGCCTACGTCGCCGGCATCTCCCGGGCACTGGCGGAGGATGCCGACATCGTCATCCAGATGGATGCCGACCTGTCGCATCCGACCGCGGTGATTCCTGAGATGCTGCGGTTGCTGCGGGACACCGATGCCGGGGTCGTGCTCGGTTCGCGTTACGTCGCCGGCGGGTCGGCAGCCGGCGAGTGGGCCTGGTATCGGCGGCTGCTGTCGGCCTGGGCGAACGCCTACGTGAACGTGATCCTGCGGCTGCACGTCAAGGACGCGACCGCCGGCTTCAAGGCGTGGAAGGCGGACACCCTGCGCCGCATCGATGTCGGCACCATCCGCAGCAACGGCTATGCCTTCCAGGTGGAGATGAACTACCGGACCGTACGGCAACAGATCAAGATCACCGAGACGCCGATCCGGTTCGAGGAGCGCAACGAGGGCCAGTCCAAGATGACTCTTGCGGTGCAGCTGGAGTCGGCGCTGATGCCGTGGCGCCTGTTGTTCGGCGGACGCCGGTCCTGAGCGTCAATCGTCCCCGAGCATCGCATCGCGGAGCGCCCGCAGGCCGCGTTCGAGGTCGGCCAGGTCGGCGGCGCTGAGCCGACGGGTGAAGATCTCGTGCAGGTCGTCCAAGTGTGCGCCGATCGCTCGGTCGAGCTCGGCGCGGCCCTTGTCGGTGACCTCGGCGTAGACGACCCGGCGGTCCGAGGTGCTCGGAGTGCGGCGGACCAGATCGTCGCGTTCCAGCCGCTCCATCATCCGGGTCGTTCCACCGGTGGTGATGTCAAGGTGTTGACTCAGCTCGGTCATCCGCAGCCGGCCGTCCGGCGTGCGGGCCAACCGCAGCAACACCTCGAACGCCTCGGGCGCGATGCCGACTCGATCCCTCAGCGTCGTCGACACCCGTCGTCGGACCGCGCTGCCTGCCTCGAACAGCAGGCCGGTCAGCGTGATCAGGTCGTGGTTGATTTCTGGCTCCTGGGCGCCCGGCCGGATGGGTGAGACGGCCAGGCTGTGCGCGTCGCTCACCCGGCACATCCTGCCACTGGCAGGGACCTCTTGATTTAGATTAGGATCGCCTAACCTATCCACGGGGGAGACGCATGGCGAGTCAGAACATCCGAGCGACCCGAATCGCACCGAGCACAGCGGGCGCATTGACGCTGGAGGTGTTGCGTCGGCGCAAGCTGTCACCGCACTTCAGCCGGGTGACCCTCGGCGGAGATGATCTTGCTCGGTTCAACCATCTCGGCTACGACCAGTGGTTCCGGTTGTTCCTGCCCACCGATACGGGCAGCGCCGCGACCTCGTCGCTGTCCAGGATGCCGGACAAGCTCGGCACCCTGGACTACGTCAAATACCTGATGATCAACAAATCGGTGCGACCGATTCTGCGTAACTACACGGTCCGGCAGTTCCGGCCCGCCGGTGTCGACGCAGCCGAACTGGACGTGGACTTCGTGCTGCATCCGCCGACCGCCGAGGCCGACCACAGTGGTCCGGCGGCCTCCTGGGCCACCTCCTGCAGCCCCGGCGACCGGGTCGCGATCCTCGACGAGGGTGCCTCGTACAATCCTCCGGCGTCCGCCGGTGACCGTGTTGTGCTGGTGGCCGACGAGTCCGGATTGCCTGCCCTGGCAGGGATTCTGGCCTCGTTGCCGCCTGATGCTCGCGGCCGGGCCGTGATCGAGATCCCGGATCAGGACGATCGCCAGCGACTTGATCATCCGGACGGCGTGGTGGTCAACTGGATCATCCGCGCTGATGATCATGCCGTGCCGGGACAGGCTGCCCTGGCTGCGGTGGTCGGATCAGAACTGCCGGCCGCACCCTTCTACGGTTTCGTCGTGGGTGAGCAGGCTTTGGCGACCGGCGTCCGACGGCACTGGGTGGCTGCCGGGGTGCCCAAGCACCACATCACCTTCTGCGGCTACTGGCGTCACGGAGCACACGGCTGAGCCGGCCGGTGACGATATCGCTGGATGATCGCTCGCGGGCCCTGATCGACGGCTGGTACTAGGGTCGGTGCTGCAACAGGTTCAGCCCCGACGACAACTCCGGTCGGGAACTGAGGCAACAGGGAACCCGGTGTGATTCCGGGACTGCCCCGCAGCGGTGAGCGGAAACGACCGCCGTCTCCTCCCGGACCGGGAGGAACAGCACTGGGTCAACGTGACCTGGGAAGCGACGGCCATTAGGTGGCCGGCATCAAGCCGGCCGCGTCTGCGAGTCCGAATACCTGCCTGCTGCGACGGGGTCCGCAGCCGCGGGCCGCCGTACGTCCTTGGGCTCGCGAAGGAGAGACCATGATCACAACCGATGCACCGTCGATCGGTGCAACCGTCCTCGGCTATCCACGCCAAGGCGACAAACGTCAACTGAAGAAGGCGACCGAGGCCTATTGGGCCGGCCGGATCGATGCCGACGAACTGACCCGGACCTGTCGGGACCTGCGCCGCCGGCGCTGGGAGGAACAGGCCGCGGCCGGTCTGGATGAGCTGCCCAGCAACGACTTCTCGCTCTACGACCATGTCCTCGACACCGCGTGGATGTTGGGCGCGATCCCGCCCCGGCATCGTGCCGATGGTGTTGCCGACAACGATCTTGATCGGTACTTCGCGATGGCTCGCGGCACGGCCGAGGCGGAGCCGTTGGAGATGACCAAGTGGTTCGACACGAATTACCACTACCTGGTCCCGGAGCTCGGGCCGCAGACACAATTCGTGCTGGATCCCGGCAAGCCGCTGGCCGAGTTCACCGAGGCCCGGGAAGCCGGGCATCTGACCCGGCCGGTGATCGTCGGACCGTTGAGCTTCCTGCTGCTGTCCAAGCCGGCTGCGGATGCGCCGGAGGGATTCGAGCCGCTGCAGCTGCTCGACGAGGTGGTCGAGGTCTACGCCGAACTGCTCGGCGTGCTCGACCGGGCCGGGGTGCCATGGGTGCAACTGGACGAGCCCTGCTTGGTCACGGATCTGTCCGCCGAGGTCCTGGAACGGTTCGCGGCCGCGTATCGACGGCTGTCGGAGATCGCGGACCGACCCAAGATCATGATCGCCGGCTATTTCGACCGGTTGGGCTCGGCCTGGCCGGTGCTGGCCGGGTCACCGATCGACGGACTGGCGATCGATCTGACCGGACCGGCGGCCGGCAACCTGGAGGAACTGACGCGACTGGGCGGACTCCCGGGCAAGCGGCTGGTCGCCGGATTGGTCGACGGGCGGAACATCTGGAGTGCTGATCTCTCGGCAGCGCTCGACGTCGGCCGGCAGTTGGTCGGACTGGCCGATCGGGTGGATGTGGCCGCGTCCTGCTCGTTGCTGCACGTGCCGTTGGACGCGACGGCCGAGGCCGAGCTGCAGTCCTCGTACGCCGGCTGGTTCGCCTTCGCCCGGCAGAAGCTGGACGAGCTGGTCGTGCTGCGCCGAGGGCTGCGCGAGGGTGCCGCCGCGGTGGCTTCCGAGCTGGAGAGCAGCGATGCCGTCCGCGCCTCCCGAGCGGCATCTCCGCTGGTGACCGATCCACTGGTCCGGGCTCGGGCGGCTGCGATCGACGGCACCGAGTTGGCCCGCTCGGCGGCGTACTCGACGCGACGGGCGGCCCAGCGGGACCGGTGGCAGCTGCCCGATGTCGCGACGACGACAATCGGCTCCTTCCCACAGACCTCCGCGCTGCGGCGGATGCGGGCCAAGCGGTTGCGGGGCGAGATCTCCGCCGACGACTACGTGGACGCGATGCGGCAGGAGATTGCCTCGGTGATCTCCGAGCAGGAAGAACTCGGGCTGGACGTGCTGGTGCACGGCGAGCCGGAACGCAACGACATGGTGCAGTACTTCGCCGAGCAGCTGAACGGGTTCCTCGCCACCAGGCAGGGCTGGGTGCAGTCCTACGGGTCGCGGTACGTCCGTCCGCCGATCATCGTCGGCGACGTCTCCCGACCCGAGCCGATGACCGTCGGCTGGTCGACGTACGCCCAGAGCCTGACCGATCGGCCGGTGAAGGGGATGCTGACCGGTCCGGTCACGATGCTCGCCTGGTCCTTCGTCCGCGATGATCAGCCGCTGTCCGACACCGCTCGGCAAGTGGCGTTGGCCTTGCGGGACGAGGTCGCGGAGCTGGAAGCGGCCGGGATCGGCATCATCCAGGTCGACGAGCCGGCTTTGCGCGAGACCCTGCCGCTGCGGCAGCAGGATCGCGCCGACTATCTGGCCTGGGCGGTCGAATCGTTCCGATTGGCGACCGGCATTGCGGCACCGTCGACCCAGATCCACACCCATATGTGTTACGCCGAGTTCGGCGATGTGCTGCAGGCGATCATCGCGATGGATGCCGACGTGATCAGCCTGGAGGCGGCGCGCTCGAAGATGGCGATCGTTGCTGATCTTGCTGCCGCCGGCTATCCGAACGAGATCGGGCCGGGGGTCTGGGACATCCACTCGCCGCGGGTGCCCACCCGGGAGGAGATTCTTGATCATCTTCGGACCGCGGTGGCCGCGTTCGGCGATCGGGTCTGGGCCAATCCCGATTGTGGGTTGAAGACTCGGGGCTATTCGGAGGTACGGGCGAGTCTGGCCAATCTTGTGTCGGCGGCCCGTCTGGTCCGCGAGCAGAGCGCTCTTTGACCTCGTCACGACCTCGATCCCCGGGGACACTTCGTCCGCCGGGGATCCGGGTCGTGATCAGTGTGCGCGGGCGTCGACCTCGTACGAGGTGTTGATCGACTCGAAGAAGTTCACCAGCTGCAGGGTGTCGTTCGCGGTGGCCATCCACTTGGCCGGATTGGAGACGCCGAAGGCCGGTTCGAAGCCGAGCTCCTCCAGCCGCCGATCGGCCATGTATTTCACGTACTGGTTGACGTAATCGGCGTTCATGCCGAGGATCCCGCGGGGGAGCAGGTCGGCGTTGTAGGCGACCTCCATCTCCACCGCGTCGATGATCATCGTCCGGATCTCCTCGGCGAAGTCCGACGTCTGCAGGTCGGAGTTCTCGTCCAGCACGGTCAAGATCAGGTTGATCCCGAATTTCAGATGCAGGCTCTCGTCCCGGACGATCCAGTCGATCAAGGAACCGAAGTTGCGAAGCAGGTTCCGCTGGCGGAAGCTCAGCGCCACCATGAAGCCGGAGTAGAACCAGATGCCCTCCAGGATCACGTTGTAGGCAACGAGATTGCGGACGAAGTCGCGCTTGCCCTCGGTGGTGCTGATGTCGAGGCTCTGCTCGGCCATTCGCTTGATGTACTTGACCTCGAAGGCCTCCTTGGCGGCCATCGAACCGACGTTCAGGTGCGACTCGTACGCTGCTGCCCGGTCGATCGGAAAGGTCTCCAGGACGTACTCGAAGGCCATGCAGTGATTGGCCTCCTCCCACATCTGCTTGGCCAGGTAGAGATGACACTCGGCGGCGTTCAGGTACGGATAGACACCGAAGGCCAGCGACTTGTTGACCAGCAGTTCGTTCGGGTTGAAGTAGCTCATCAGATGGGTCAGCGCGTGCCGCTCTTCGTCGGTCATCTTGGCGAAGTCGCCGAGGTCCTCACCGAGTTGGATCTCGTGCGGGAACCAGGTGTTGGCGACTGCCTGGTTGTAGAGCTCGTACGCCCACGGGTAGGTGACCGGCTTGAGCAGCAGCCCTTCGCTGATCCCGGTCCCGAGAATTCCCTTGGTAGGCATGGAAAAGTCACTCCTCGACAGTGTTGATCATGAAATCGGTGTCGATCATGAACGGGGATTGATCATGAACGGGATGGATCAGGAGATGGTGCGGTGCGGCGCCGGCCTACTGGCAGGACTCGCACTGCAGGCGTTCCTGCGGGTCGATCGGGCAGTAGGCACCGTCGACCTCTTCGGTGTCATAGCCCTCGTGCTGGGTGGCCCGTTCGGCCTCGGCGTCGATCACCGGCAGCACGGTGCTGTCGGCCTGGGGTCGGGCGGGCACGACGGCCTGCGGCTGCGCCGGCGCGGCAGCCTGTGGGGCCGACGTCTGCGGCTCGGGGGAGCGGGGCGAGCTCGGCCGGGCGAAGCCACCGAAGCCCCGACGACCGCCCGAGGACGAACCGGACGAGGCGGCTGAGCCCTCGCTGGACATCTGCCCGTCCTGTCT
>DATCVL010000391.1:0-35071 GCA_036566865.1 Microlunatus sp. | reverse complement strand
GTCTGGTCGTAGGAGAAGTTGATCTTCGAACCCGGGCCGTTGCCCGCGACCAACAGCCGGCCGTCGGCGGCGAACTCCCACAACAGGCCATCGGAGTTGGTCACCGTCAGGCCCGGTGTCTCACCGTTGTGAGCTTCCCGGCGATGCAGCCAGAGGTTCTCCCCGTCGGCCCGATCCCAACCGCCACCCAGCCGGCCGAACACGATCTCGCGACCTTCGGGCAGCCGTAGCCGGGCCGCCTCGTCGGTGAATGACAACCCGGCGTCACACCACGACGACCAACCCAGACCGAACCCGCCGATCGCGGTGTTCAGCGAGTTGTAGGTCCGAAACAACCCCAACCCGGATGCCGCGCCACTGAAGCTCAGATCGGCTTCGTTCTCGATGAAGTTTCCGGTTGCGGTATTGATCGGATCATCCGCATACCCGGTTGTCGGCGGAGCCCCGTACGCGGTCGGCGGATCCACCTGAATGTCGGACCGGTAGGTCGACACGTGATTGGCCTGCAACGCCGCCTGAATCGCCGAGTCCGGCAGGCTGGAAATGTTGCCCTCACCACCGGCGACCTTGAACGCATTTGCCACCACCGTGGCCCATTTGGCGTCTTCACCATTCAGATGCAGCCACTGTTTCAAACCACTGATCGGACCGGACGCATCCAACGTCGCCCACGAACACGACGTGGAGAAACTGTCGCAATGGCCCTGCAGACCAGAAGCCGTCGAAGAAAACGCATCATCGGCCGAGCCGGTATTGGTGGCAAAACTCCGCAGATCCGACGGTCGGGCCGAGGACGTGCCGCCGCCACCACCGCCACCGGATCCGGGCGCCGGGGTCTGCCGCGGCTTCGGCGAAGGCTTCTTCGCCGACTTCGACGGACCTGAATCGGTGATCTCCACGCTCGGCGGATCGTCACCGCCGAACACACTGTCCCAGCCCTTTTCGAACATGTTCCGATCGGCGTGCTGCTGCGCCCAGTCCCGGGCGGTCTTCCGCCGGGCGTTCTCATCCCGGGCATCCTGCTCAACCGAGGCGACCTGGGTGGCAACATCCCGCAACGCCGACACGACCTCATCGAGATCGGTCAGCTGCTGAGTTCCGTTCTGCTCGAAAACCTGCGAGAAATGACCCTTGAAATCGTTGCCCGCCGTCGACCGCCAGGACGCCCGCGATCCCCGCTGACCCTCCAGCTTTGTCGCTGCTGCGCGAAAAGCCGATTTCAGATCACCAGAAACACCGAAGTCGAAGTCGACATTCGGCATACCCTTCAGATCATCAATATCCAGATCACTCGCATTGACCACGGTCAATCCTCATATTTCTTCTATGCACCGGCGTGAACAAACTCGGCAACGAGCGCAATTCCGTACGACGTCAAGCAGCGTTCGAGATCCGGGCGACAGGAGGTGAATTCATCCGCGCCCTGCTTGGACCTGTCGGTCCGGGCGGCTCCGTACTGCCGGAGCCGAAGACGACTTCGTGGCCCGGCTACAGGCCACGCTTGGGTCGGCTCATGCAGGCACAGACCCCTTGCAGGCAGGGCAAGCCGCCGCGCGCCCATCGAACTGGGTACGACGGCCGCCCCTGCCCACGTCGATCAGTTCAGCTGCCGCCACCGGCGGTGAAGATGTCAGTCGAGATCTTCTGCAACTGACCCTGCAGATCATTGAGCTCCTGCTTCGCCTTCTCCAGCGCAGACTTCGTCTGCGGCCAGGTCGAGCTGCGGAAGTGCTCGGCCAGCGGACCGTCCCAGTTGTTCGGATTGGAGAGGTCCTGGCCCTCCTTGTCCAGCGCACTGATCTGCTCGGTCAGACCACCGTTGATGATCTGCTGGATATGCCTGATCGACTGCTTCGCCTCTTCAGTCGACAAAACGCGACTACTCATGCGTCCCCTCCCTCACCAACCGACCTACGCAGCCGGTCATTGAACCTAGGTCACCGCGACCCCACACCATGGATCGTGGCCTGCACCTGGGACAGCCCGGGGGACCGAGCTACACAAGCACAGGGCTATGGAAGATAGCAGTCACAAGGTCCGATGGCCCTTGCTCACGTTGAATCTGAACGGAATCGGAGACGAACTTCCGTGGCACCGAACGGTGTCTGCGATCCGGATCACGCCAACAAGAAAAGGTGCTCGTGGCACCTGTGTGGGATAGCATCCCGCGAAGTCGAGATGCATCGGGGGGTCTTGACTACAGCGCCGATCGCAACATTAAGCGAGTTAGATAAATGATCAACAGGTTCACCCAGGACCGGTCGGTCGGTCGACCCCTCGGCGGCCGCGCAGGCATGATCGCAGCCGGTTTGGCGACGGCGATGCTCTTTGCCGCCGGCTGCTCACCGGACAAGCCGACCCCCGACACTCCACCCAACCGGGTGCTGCAATCGGTCAACGTCCAGATGACCCCGGACGGGACGACGACCGCGATCGACGGCACTGCCGTCTCGGTACGCGACAACGCCTCCGACGCGACCACCGAGAACACGACCTACTCACCGCGCAATGTGGCCGACGACCTCCCGGTCCGGGTCACCACGTCCTATCGGACGGCCAAGCGCAGCGGTACGAACCTGTCGGATCTGAAGGGGTACAGCGGAAAGGTCGAGATCGATCTGACCGTGCAGAACCTCACCATGAAGCCGCAGGACCTGACCTATGACGTCGCCGGCTCCTCCAAGACCCAGCCGGCGCTGGTCGGGTCACCACTGACCGTGGTCGCGTCCACCACGCTGCCGAAGACGACACCGACCAATGTGATCACCGCCTCCGCGCCCGGTGACTCCGCCGCGACCAACGGCGTACTGAGTCAGGGCGACGACGGCGGCTCGGTGGTCCAGTGGGCAACGCTGCTGGCGCCGCCGCAGACCGGTGCGAATGCAACCCTGCGGTTGGTGACCGACGCGAAGAACTTCGAGGTCCCGGCCTTCGATCTGTCGGTGCAGCCGGGTCTGGTCACCGATCCGTCCGTGGGTGGGGTGCTGGAGTCGGCGTTCAATGCCGACCCGCAGTCGCAGCTCGCCCTGGAGCAGCGGACGATCAAGGTGATCACCAATGTCAATGACACGCTGACCCGGGCCAGCAACGACATCTCCAACGTACGAAAGAATCTCGAGTCGACCTCCAACACCCTGGGCACCCGCTCGCTGCAGGAGTTGAAGACCAGCACCCAGGGCGTCGCCACCTCGATGAAGGGGCTGGACAAGGAACTCACCAGTCTGAACAAGGACATCTCCAGCACGCTCACCACCAGCCAGTCCACGGTGCTGGCACAGCTCGGTCAGACCGTCGGGACGATGGACCAGATGCTCGGCGACACGTCGGTGCCGCCGCCGGCGCCGGTGGTCGACCGCAACGGCTGCAAGACCGTGGTCAAGCAGCCGGAGAACGCCGACAGTGTCTACGGCAACCTGATGCAGGTGACCGCGCAGCTCAATGGCTACGCGACCGCGACCACGGAGTGCAAGAAGGCGGCACAGTCCGCCCTGGTGCGATCGGTCGGCCCGGAGAAGCCGACTGAGGAGCTGTGCGCCGAGGACAAGTCAACGACCTGCGCTCTGTTCGCCACCGAGCAAGAGTTCGGCACGATCATGAGCAAGCTTGTCGACGACGGCGATGATCTGGTCAACTCGCTCCAGCCCGAGGTCGTCGCCGATGCCCGGAACCAGTTCGGCACTTTGTCGGATGACATGGACGATGTGAAAGCGACTTTCGACAAGCTGGATGCCAACAACGCCTATAAAGGCATCGATACCAGCCTGGCGGATGTCAACGAGGCCCTGAAGAGCGATACGGCGGACGATGATCTTTGGGACCAAGTCGGCGCGCTGTCTGACAGTGTTGACGACCTGGAGAGCGAGCTCCAGACGATTCACGACAACTCAGTCAGTGCCCGTCAGCAGATCGTTGGAGGCGACGGCGTCGACCACTCAATGACCGAGCAAAACCAGGAAGTGGCTGACAGGCTGTGCAAGCTCGCCAAGAGTGACCTGCTAAGCATTTCCAGGGCCAGGATCAATAAACTGCGCGGATACCTTGTCGACGAAACCTGCCCAGATGAGAATGGCGATACGGATCAGATTGGCCCACCGCCGCTCTCCGGTTATGACAAGCCGATGAGCACTCGACTTGACGACCAGGCCGAGCTGTGGAAGGAAGTTGCAGCAGCTACCGACACCCAAGACGCTGACAGTGATACTGGAGCGCTGCTGGCGACGCTGCGGAATCAGATCAAGGGCCTGAAAACGCAGATCGATGAGACTCAGAAGCGAGTCAACAGGGTCGAGGCAACGCGTCGAGCCGACGAGGCTGATCTTGAGCGGCTAATGAAGCCTCTCCGTAAGAGCGTTGACAACCTCGGCTCGAACAAGAATGAGCTGGACAAGGATCTGACCGAGCTGGCGAAGTGGCAGCGCAGGCTGGCGACCGAGATCCCGAAGACGTTCCAGCACGCGGCCGACACGGCGAGCAAGGGAGTGTCCGATGCGATCGATCCGCAGATCCGCAAGGTGACCACGCAGGCGAAGGTGGACAGCAAGGCGGTCGGCGAGATGTTCGACGAGTCCGCAGCCGGTCTTTCCAATGCCGCCGACAGGATCACCCGCAACGGGACTCGTACGGTCGAGGACCAACGGCGTGAACTGAAGGCGTCGGAGAAGCACGCCAGCGGCGAGGCGGCCGACCGGGTCGACACGGCCCTCACCCAGATGGCCAAGGGCGTGTCCTCGTCGAACCGGGACATGAACTCGTCGTCCGCGCAGCTGGCCGACAGCCTGAACAAGGTGCTGCTCGACCTCGGTACCCGCAAGGTGAACGGCTCGGGTCTGCTCGGCTCGATGACCACCAGTGCGGCGAAGGTCGGCACCGCCGACTACCAGCTCGCGCTCGCCTCGGCGACCACCACCTCGTACGCGAACGTCCGCAGCGAGGACATCAACGGGATCCTGCTCCGGCAGGCGCAGTTGCAGGCCTCGCTGCAGGCCGGCGCCGACCTGCCCGCGTTCCACCTGACAGTTCCGTCGGGCGCGCAGAGCCAGACCGTGTACACCTTCCGGATCGAGGCCGGCAAGTGACCGACCGGCCCCGCCTGACCAGGCGGACCTGGATCATCGTCGCGGTCGCCGTCGTCGTCGTTCTCGGCGGTGCCGGCGCGGGCTTCGGGGTCTGGCGATCCCAGCAGGAGCAGAAGCCGGTCACCCAGCCGGCCGTCGCGGACCCGGTGGCCATCTCCGTTCCGGATGCGCCGCGGAAGCTGACCGTCGGCGTGCTGATCACGCTCTCCGCTCAGCCGGGCCAGGGCTCGGAGTGGAAGTCCGCGGCCGACGGGGCGCGCGTCGCGGCCCGACGACTGGCGATGGGCGGTGTCCAGGTCGAGCTGAAGACCGTCGACGACAAGGGCACAACCAAGGGCGCCGAGCAGGCCGTCAAGGAGCTGGCCGACGAGGGTGCCAGTGGCGCGGTCGTGGCCACCTCGGGTTCGCACGTCAAGGGCGCGGTCGAGGCCGCCCAGCAGGCCGGTCTGCCGCTGGTGATGCCGTACGAATCGGATCCTGAGTTGGCCGGCGACCTGGCCTGGGCGACGGGTCCGACGGATCCGACCGTCGGCCAGGCGCTGGCCACCGCGCTGACGGCGGCCAAGCTGGAGCACCCGCTGGTGATCGACGCCGGCAGCGGCGTACCCGACGGAGTGAAGGCAACTCGTACCCTCTCGTTCACGCCCGGCGACGACACCGCCTCGCTGATCAAGCAGGCTCGCAAGCTGGCCGACAAGTCGACGATCGACACGGTGCTGGTTTCCGGACCGGCGACCGCCCAGGCGACCCTCGTCCAGGCACTGCAAGGCGGCAACATCACCGTGCCGCTCTACCTGACCCCGGACGCGACCAGCCCGGCCTTCACTTCCGCACTGGTCGAGGCCCAGGGAAGTCTGTCGACGAGTTTCAACAGCGTCGGCGCGAATTTCGACGACCCGGCCGCACTCCAGGCCGACGCGGCCGGGCGGGCGATGTCGTCCTTCCTCTCCGCAGTCCGGTCGACCGCTGCGGATGAGGACCAGAAGAACCTCACCGGGGACCAGCCGTTCTCCAGCGTCGCCCAGGTCGCCGACTCCCGCAGCCACGACGCGGTGATCGCGTTGGTGCGGGCTGCAGCGTCGGCCAAGAGCGCGGATGCGGTCAAGATCTCCGACGCCATGGAGAACCTGAAGCTGGGCTACGACGACGGTCTGGCCGGACCGGGCCTGGACTTCAGCCGGCCGGCCGCCCTTGACCCGGACGCGGTGCACCTGTTGCGATCGTCTCGTCAGGACCTCGGCTTCCGGCCCACCGACGAGAATGCTGATCCCCGCCTCGTCTGGTTCGCCGACCCGTCTGCGAAGTGAACCGGCCGAGGACGACGATTTGGTACGACCGACCCCTCGACGACCGGGAAGGAGGCTGCGATGCGGCTGCTGATCGACATCAACGGCTCCCGGCAGGAGGTCGAGGTCGAACGGATGGCACCGTCGGCCACCCTGGCCGATCTGATCGCTGAAAGCTGCAGCGAGACCGTCGCCCCGGACGCCGTCTTCTACCTCGATGACACCGGGTACGAGGCGGACACACTGCTGTCCGATCTGGTGCTGCTGGAAGGCAGCACCCTGTCTCGTACGCCGCTGGAACGGGTCGGCCGGGTCTTGGGCTGGACCGCAACCCTGGCCGGTGGGCTGGATGCGGGTCCGTTGGTCGTCGTGCCGTCCGGCCGTCCGTTGGTGATCGGCCGCTCTCCGCAGGCCGACATCAGCGTCGACTCGGCCAGCACCTCCTGGACTCACGCAAGCATCACCCTCGAGGACGACGGCGCCCGGATCAAGGACGCCGGATCGACCAACGGCACCCTGGTCGACGGGGAGAAGGTCGACACCGAGGACGGCGTCCTGGTCCCGGAGCGTGCCGTGATCACCGCCGGCGGCGTCACCGTCCTGCTCCGCAAGTCGCTGGACGAAGACCCCGCTCCCCCGCCGGGTTCGCTGCACAATCTGACCCCGTCCGGTACCGCCCCGTTCAACCGGCCGCCGCGGCCCGGGCGTCCGCCGGAGCCGGACAAGATCGAACCGCCGGTCAAGAAGGACATCCCGGCCTCGACAAAGTTCAGCATCATCACCGTCGCGGCGCCGCTCGTGCTCGCCATCGGCATGGTGGTGATGATGGGCAATCCCCGGTACGCCGCCATCGCCGCGCTGAGTCCGCTGATGGGCGTCGGCACCTGGTTCGAGCAGAAGCATCGGCGGAGCAAGAACGTCAAGGAGGAGGACGAGCGATTCGCCAAGGCGCTGGACACGTTCCGCGATGATCTGCGGAACGCGGCCGAGGCGAAGAGCCGCGCCAGCTTCCAGGACCGCCCCGACCCGGGGACCGTGCTGCGCCGGGCCGCGATCCCGACCACGACTCTGTGGCAGTGCCGCCCCGGGTCCCAGGACTTCTTGGTGCTGCATGCCGGAGTCGGCGACACCCCGTGGGATCCGCCGGTGGAGAACAAGTCCGGTTCCCGACCCGACAACAAGGTCCGGGAGGCGATCCGGGAGAGTCGGTTGCCGGCCGCGGCCGTGGACGTCGACCTGTCGAAGGCCGGCGTGGTCGGCATTGTCGGCAATCGCGGCGGAGCGCTCGCGCTGGCACGCAGTCTGCTGATCCAGGCGGCCGTGCAGAGCGGACCCGCGGACCTGAGCATCGGCGTCTTCTGCGACCAGGGTCGCGACGACGACTGGTCGTGGGCCTCCTGGCTGCCGCACAACCGACGACACGGCGGCAGTTCCGGCGACCGCTGGCTCTCCAACAACCGGTCCGCCAGCGAGGAGATGCTGCGGACCCTGCGAGACTCGATCGACGAGCAACCCACTCCGACGATGCTGCTGATGCTCGATTCCGATGTGCTGACCGAGGGCCGCAACGCACCGGCTCGTACCTTGTTGGGCCACGGGCGACCGGACCGGACCGCGACCACCATCGCAAAGCCGATCACTCAGGTGTCCGGCATCGTGGTGGCCACCTCCGAAGATCAACTTCCGGCTTCCTGTACGACCGTGATCACGGTCGGTGAGGACGCGGCCGCGAAGGTCACCCGCCCCGGTGACCTGACCAAGGTCGACGATCTGGTGCTGGCCGGCGTCAGCATCGACACCGCCACCCGGGGTGCGATGGACCTGGCCCGGTTCGACGATCCGGAGTTGGTGGTGCCGGGCGCCGCATTGCCTTCCCTGGTACGACTTCCGCCGCTGCTCGGGCTGGAGAAGATCACCCCGGACGAGGTGCTGGACAGCTGGCGGGACGCCAGCGGCGTCTCCACCCCGGTCGGCATCGGCGAGGGCGGCGGCTTCTCCCTCGACCTGGTCAAGGACGGCCCGCACGGCCTGGTCGGCGGCACCACCGGCTCGGGCAAGAGCGAGTTCCTGCGCTCACTGGTGGCCGGGCTTGCGCTACGGAACGACCCGACCCGGTTGACGTTCATCTTGATCGACTTCAAGGGCGGTGCCGCGTTCAAGACCTGTGAACGGCTGCCGCACACGATCGGCACCATCAGCAACCTGGACGAGCAGTTGGCGAACCGTGCGCTGCGGGCACTGGAAGCCGAGATGGAGTATCGCCAGCGGGCGTTCGCGGCCGCCGGCGAGGGCGTCGACAACCTGGACGCCTACCTGGCGACCAACCCGGCCGAGCCGATGCCCCGGTTGCTGCTGGTGGTGGACGAGTTCGCGATGTTGGCCAAGGAATTCCCGGATGTGCTGACCTCACTGGTCAGTGTCGCCGCGGTCGGCCGAACCCTCGGCGTACACATGATCCTGGCCACCCAGCGGCCGGCCGGCGTGGTCAACGACGACATCCTGGCCAACACCAACCTACGGGTGGCGCTTCGGGTGCAGAGTCGCGAGGACTCCAGCAACGTGATCGGCGTACCGGACGCGGCCGCCATCAGCCGGCAGCAGCAGGGCCGGGCCTTCGTCAAGCTCGGCCAGGACGACATCACTCCGGTACAAACCGCACTGGTGACCGGTCAGTCCGAGCAACAGGACGTGACCAAGATCGACGCCTTCCCGGTGTCCTTCGGCCGGGTCCAGCGGCCGCCGGTAGCGCGGGTCAGCGACAGCGCCCCGACCGATCTCGATCTGATCATCGATGCCGTGGTGGCGGCCAAGGAGGACTCCGGCATCAGCCGGCCGCGGCCGGTGTGGCCGGAGCCACTGGGTGCCCGGGTGCAGCTGGCCGGCTTCTCCCCCGATCAGCCGCCGACCGACGAGCTGCATCCGATTCCGGTGGTCGGTGGAGTCAGTGATGATCTTGTGGTCAGCTTCGCCACCTCCGACGATCCTGATCATCAACGGCAGATCCCGGCCGGTTGGGATGTCGAGCGCGGAAACCTTCTGCTGATGGGGATTCCGGGCAGTGGGACCAGTACGGCCCTGTCCACCATCGCGTTGATCCTGGCCTCGACGTTGTCCCCGGATGATCTTGATCTGGTGGTGCTGGACATGGGAGCCGGTGATCTTGCTCCGCTGCGGGACCTGCCGCACACCACCGGCTACGTGGGCTCGGGTTCGGGCGCCCGGGAGCAGCAGGTCCGGTTGTTGCGCTACCTGCGTGCGGAAGTGAATCGCCGCAAGGCGAATCCGGCCGGACATCGTCGGCTCGTGGTGCTGATCGACGGCCTGGCGACCCTGCGGGAGGAATTCGACGACTTCGAAGGACTGGCCCTGTTGGACGGCATGTACCGGGCCTACGCCGATGGTCCCGATCTTGGAATGTCGTTCGCCAGCTCGACCACGCGAGCCAGGTCGGTACCGCCGGCGATCGACGAGGTGACCACGCAGAAGTGGATGTTCCGACTGGCTGACCAGTACGACTACTCCTCGGCCGGGATCCGCCCGCACGAGGCGCCGCCGCCGGTGGCCGGGCGATGTGTGCCTGCCGAGACGAAACTGCAGACCCATGTGGCGACTCCTGGTTCGAGCCTGCCGACCGCGGTGGCGCAGGTGACCGAGCAGTGGAGCGGGGCGCAGCGCAAGGCCGACGTGGTCGGTCAGCTGCCGGAGCGGGTGACGGTCAGCGAGCTCGGCGCCGTGGCGTCCGTCGTCGGTGAGCCGTGGCTGATCCCGGTCGGCATGCGGGAGACCGATCTGGAGCCGCAGTACCTCGAGCTGTACGAGGGCGAGCACGCGATGATCACCGGTCCGGCCCGGTCGGGCAAGTCGACGCTGCTGCTGGCGATCGCCGAATCGCTCCTGTCGGCGGATGCTCCCGGCGACAGCTCCGTACAGGTGTGGGGCGCCTGTGATCGGCGCTCCCCGTTGGGCAGCTCGGCACTGCTGGACCGGGTTGCGGTCGGCGCCGACGAGTTGCCTGCGCTGCTGGCCGAGGCCCGCCTGCACAACGGTCCGTTGGTGATCATGATCGACGATGCGGAACGTTTCGACGACGGTGATCAGGCGATCACGAACCTGATCAGTGCGGGCCTGCCGAACGTCTTCCTGGTGGCGGCCGGGCGCTCCGACGACCTGCGGTCCCTCTACAGCCACTGGACCAAGGCCGTACGGAAGTCGCGGTGCGGTGTACTGCTGCAACCCAACATCGACTACGACGGCGAATTGCTCGGCACCAACCTGCCGCGCCGCTCCCCGGTCGCGCTGACCCCGGGCCGCGGTTACGCCTGTGTGGCCGGTGGGATGGCGCTGATCCAGGCCAGCAGCCCGACCGGCACTAACGCGGGCTGATCCCGGCGCGACGGGTGGTCAGCAGCAGGGCCGGGAAGTGGATCTCCTCGCCGTCGACGAGGGCGGTGACCTCGGCCGGCTCGATCTCCGATCCGGTCCAGTCCGGCTCCTCGAACAGGCCGCCGAGCTGATCGCCGGTCAGCGACCAGTCGGCACCCGCGTCGGCGGAGATCGCCAGGATGCAGACGAGCGAGCCGGCAGCGCAGATGGTCCGCAGTCCGGCGAGGTAGGCCCGGCGCGGCTCCCCCTCGAGGTTGTGCAGCAGGCCGGAGTCGATCACCGTACGAGGTCTGAGATCGAGATCGTCCAGCCGGGTCGCATCGGCGACGGTGAAGACGACGTCCAACTCCCGGCCCGCTGCCGCGTTCGCCGCCGCCAGCCTGTCCCGCGCCAAGGCGATGCCATGCTCCGAAGAGTCGATGCCGACGACGCGATGTCCCTTCTGGGCAAGTGAAATCGCCATCATCCCGGTGCCACAGCCGGCATCGAGCACCGGGTCCTCGATCGGGATCCGCTCGAGCAATGCGGCCAATGCGGGTTGCGGCCTGCCGATCTCCCAGGGCGGCGGGCTGCCGCCGACGTACATCTCGTCGAAGTCGTGCTCGGCTCTCATCGAGAACACCTCCGCCAACAGACGTTAGCCGAACACAAGTCTCGGCAAGCTCGACCAATCTCGGCTTCGGCGCCATCGGCCGGGACAATTATTGACCCGAACGGTTTGTATCGTGATGGGCCGAATCATCCTTGGCGGGTCAAGGATCGGCTCGGGAATTGTCGGGGTAGGGATCGGGCCCTTGGATCTGCGTGGAATGCGAGCGAAGTCGGTTGCGTCGCTCGACCCTCATCCAGCGCCACGGAGCAGGATCAACGACAGCGGAGGGAATCGCAGCGGTGAGTAGCGATCCGAATACCTGGGGTGGGCTCCCCGACGTCAAGATCAACAACGAGGCAGCTGACTCGCTGATCGCCGGCTGCAAGGATGCGGCGACCAAGATCCGCAGCCAGTGCTCCAAGCGGCGGTCGAGCACGACAACCGCGACGCAGGACTTCAAGGGGCTGTTCTCGCAGATCTTCGAGCGGAACCAAGGCATCGCCAACGAGGACGGGGAGAACATCGCCACCGCGCTGATGGACGTCGCGCGGCAGGTGCAGTACGTCAAGGACCTCGTCCCGGACGAGAACAAGCGTCGCCACGAAGCCCGCGAGTGGAAGAAGCGGCACGACGAGGACAAGGCGCACATCACCCTCTCCGACCTCGGAGGGGACGAGGACCCGCCCGAGGGTCCGCACTCACCGCCGGCGCCCAAGCAGTACTCCGCCAACGCCAAGGACCGCGAGAATCCGATGCCCGGGCAGGGCGGCGGCGGTGGCGGCAGTACGTCTTCGGCGCGCCCGGCGTCCCTGCGACAGTTCGTGACCGGAGCGTCCGGATCGATCCAGGCGTTGGACGGCAAGCCCGGCAAGCTGTCCGGCCTGGCAACCGACTTCAATGCCGGCTTCGATTGGGGCACCGGCGAGTCGACGGGTGTCGACGGATCCGCGGTCTACACCGCGTTCTCGACCTACAACGAGCTCAACCAACAGGACCAGACCTGGGTCGATGCTGTCGCCGGGGCGTTCGAACGCGCCGGTGGATCCGGCAGCATGGTGACGGTCTCCAACAGTGCGCTGACGGCCAGCGTGCGGGCGGTCGGCGTTCCCGTCAACCGCTACGACATTCCGCCCACGTCGCCGGCCCGGCTCGGCGTCGGACCCAGCACCGGGTATTCCGACGACCCGGTGAACGCCTCCACCGGCAACTTCGTCGAGCCCGAGGCCGACCTGGAGTTCGCCGGAGGCTGCGCCGGCTTGGTGCTGAGCCGGATGTACAACTCGTTCAACCGGACGCGTGGTGCCTTCGGGCCGGGCTGGTCGAGTTGGACCGAAACCAAGATCACCTTCACCGACGAGTCCGCACACTTCGCCCGACCCGACGGCCGGGTGGTCGACTTCCCCCGCATCGGCACCGGCTGGGATCGCGCCGTCGGCACGTCGATGTGGCTGACTCGTGACGAGGCTGCCGACGAACTCCGGGTCACCGACAACGACGGCGGCACCTGGCGGTTCACGACGTCCGGCACCCCGCTCTCCCACGACCGTGGCGAGGGCACCATGATCAGCTTCCGCTATCAGGAGCACAAACTCGTCCGCCTCGAGCACGAGCGCGGCCGCGACATCACGCTGGAGTGGGACGGTGATGCGGTCTCGGCCGCGATCGCCTCCGATGGCCGCCGCATCGACTACGGCTACGACGCCGCGGGACGACTGACCACCGTCACCAGCCCGGCGGGGACGCGCTCGTACCGCTGGAACGACGCCGGCCTGATCTCCGAGGTCACCGACGCCGACGGTGTCGTCGAGGTACGCAACTCCTACGACGACCAGGCCCGCGTGACCACCCAACTGTCCCCGCACGGCCGGGTCAGCCGCTACAGCTATCTGCCCGGCAACGTCACCGAGGTCGCCGACCCCGACGGGTCTCGCGCCAACACCTGGATCCATGACGGTCGCGGTCGGCTGATCGGCATCATCGACAGCTTCGACCGTCGCCAGTCGACCAGCTACGACGCGAGCGGCAACCCCGTTCTGGTGGTCGGGCGCGACGGCGCGGCGACCGTCCGCGAATACGACGACCGCGGCCACGTCATCAATGAGGTCAGCCCGTCCGGCGCCGAGATCCGGTACGCCTACGACGACCGCGACCGCATCCTGACCGTCGTCACCGGCGAAGGTGCGGTGACGACCTACGGCTACGACGGCAGCGAGCGCAACCCGTCGGTGATGACCGACCCGGAAGGTGGCGTCACCCGGTTCGAGTGGCACGGCGGACTGTTGACGCGGATGGTCGACCCGACCGGGGTCGCGTTGCGGTTCGACTACAACGAGCACGGTGACCTGACCGCCACCACCAACGCGGCAGGCAACTCCGCCCGGCTGACCTACGACGCGGCCGGCCGGGTGACGTCGGCGATCACGCCCAGCGGTCACCACACCCGGTTCGTCCACGGTCCGCACGGAATCACCGCGCGGCGCGACCCCGACGGCGCCGTGTGGGCCTTCGAATACACCGCCGGCGGACGGCTGGCGGCGACCGTCGATCCCACCGGTGCGCGGACCGAGGTCGAGTACGGCGACGACGGCGAAGAGTCTCGGACCATCGACCCGCTGGGTCGGCTGGTCGAGCGTCGGCTGGACGACCTCGGCAACCTCGCCGCGGTCGAACTCCCCGATGGCAGCAGCTGGCGTTTCAGCCATGATTCGCTCTCCCGGCTGACCAGGACCACCACTCCCGATGGGCATTCCTGGACCTGGCGGTTCGACGACGATGGTGCGCCCGCCGGCGTCATCGATCCGCTCGGCCACGAGATCTCGGTCAGCACCGATCCGTCCGGCGGCATCGTCTCCCGGGATGCGACCGGGGCCGTCACCCATCGGTTCGACGAGCTCGGCCGCCCGATCGCCGTCGGACAACTGGACGAATCGGCGGCCATCACCACCTACGACCGCTGCGGCCGCCCGGTCGAATTCCTCGACCCCGAGGGCGCGCTGACCCGGATCGAGCGCGACGCCGCCGGCCGACCCGTCACCGTCACCTCGCCGGTCGGTGACGTCACGCGGTTGTGCTACGACGACTGCGGCCGACGGAGCGCGATCATCGATCCGCTCGGCAACCGCACCACGATCAGCTACGACGCCGACAGCCGTCCGGTGCGGGTGACGCTGCCGACCGGCGAGGTCGGCTGGACCAGTTACGACAGCTGCGGGCGTACCACGGCGACCTTCGCACCGGGCGTCGGCACCACCAGCTACAGCTACGACGCCGCGGGCCGCGTGATCGGGGCCAAGGACCCGAGCAACGGACGGCGCAGGTTCCGCTACGACGCTGCCGGCCAGCTGACTGCGGTGGTGAACGGCAACGGCGGCGTCACCCGGTTCGGCTACGACGCGGCCGGCCGCAACACCACCATCACCGACCCGCTGGGCAACACGACGTGGCGCGAGTTCGACGCCGAGAACCGGTGCATCGCCGAAACCGACGCCCTCGGCCGGACGACCCGGGCCGGCTACGACGCGGCCGGACGCCAGACCTGGCAGGAAGAGCCCGGAGGACGTCGTACCGAGTGGACCTACGACGAGGCCGGGCGGGTCGCCTCGATCACCGTCGGCGGCCGACTGGTCAGCAGCATCAGCCGCGACCTGCTCAATCGACGGGTGACGATCACCGACCACACCCGCTCCGACCGGGTCACCACCCACGAGCTGGAGTGGAACCGCCGCGACCAGCTCATCCGCCAGCAGCGCGACGGCGACGCCGTCACCTGGAGCTACGACGCGGCCGGCCGGCGGACGTCGATGACCACCCCGGACGGCCGGCGGACTGCCTACGGCTATGACGCCGCGCATCGGATCACCTCGATCGACCATCCGCTGCTCGGTCGGCTCACCGTCACCCGCGACGGCGTCGGCCGGATGGTCGCCGCCACCGCAGGCGATCAGTCGCAGTCCTGGACGTACGCCTCGGGTTTCGTCAGCAGTCACACGCTCAGCCGCGCCGACGGATCCGTTCGAACCACCATCAACCGTGACGCGGACGGTCGGATCACGCAGATCGACAAGGCCGACGCGGACGGCTCTGGTCAGTCCACCACCTTCGACTACGACGATGCCTGCCAGTTGGTCGCGACGCGGCTGGTCGACGGACTCGGCGAGCACGTTTCGCGCTGGCGCTACGACCTCGCCGGCCGGCTGATCGCCGAGACCCAGGACGGACGGCCCTGCCAGTACGTCTACGACGCCGCCGCACAACTGATCTCGTCGACCGACGTCGGCGGCACCGCCCGGCATTCCTATGACGGCGCGGGCCGCCGGGTGCGTACGTCGTTCGCCGATGGTCGGGTGCGGGACTACTCCTGGTCCCCGACCGGCTACCTGTCCGGCGTCACCGACCGCGCCGGCGACCGGGTTCGTACCACCGGGATGCACGTGGACGGCACCGGGCAGCTCGCGTCCATCACGGGCGAATCCGGTGAGCTGCCGACCTTCTGGGACACCGCGGCCCCGTACGCGGCCGGTCTGGTGCAGGCCGGTGGAACGTCGGTGCTCGCGACCGGGGCGGCGACCGGGATCGGCGATCAGTGGACGGCTTCGGGTTGGCGGTCAAGCCGGACGACCGGCACCGACCCGTGGAGCGCCGACGGCGGGTTGTCGACCGAGCTGCCGAGCCTGCCGGGAGACGTCACCATCGGCGCCGCGGGTGAGCTGGGCATCGCCGGACTGGAATGGCTGCACGCCCGGGCCTACGACCCGAGCACCCGCGGCTTCCTGTCTGTCGACCCGCTGGAGCCCGTCGTCGGCGCGGGCTGGGCGGGCAACCCGTACTCCTATGCCGGCAACGACCCGCTGCACGCTCTGGATCCGACCGGTCTCAAGCCGGTTTCCGAAGCTGACCTGGAGGCGGCTCGCAGGCCCTGGTACGAGAAGGCTTGGGACGCGAGCACCCACTGGGTGAAGGACAACTGGGAATACCTGGCCGGTGGCGCGATGGTCATTGCCGGCGGCGTCCTCGTCGCCACCGGCGTCGGTGGCCCGGCCGGGATGATGCTGATCTCCGCCGGTGCCGACACGATCATCCAGAAGGCGACCACCGGCCAGGTCAACTGGGGTGAGGTCGCGGTCTCCGGCGCCCTTGGCGGCGTGGGTGGTCTGGGCGTTGCGGCCAAGGTCGGAGCGACCGGGCTGAAGGCCGCCGCGATCACCGGTGCGGTGTCCGGCGGAGTCGGCGGGGCCGGGATGGGCGCCTACCGCTACTCCACCGGACCTGGCCCGCACACCGTCACCGGCTTCCTCTCCGCCACCGGCACCGGCGCCGTCGAAGGCGCCGTCCTCGGCGGTGCCGGCGGCGCCGCCGGACACGGCATCGTCACCGGAGCCAGAGCACTGCGCGGCGTCAAACCGTCGCCGACCACGGTCGGCGGCACCCACCCGCTGCGTGACATCAACCCGCTGCAGGGCAACATGAACTGCGGCCCGTGCTCGTTGGCGCTCGACTCCACGCTGAGCGGAAGCCCTGCCACCGCGCTGAATATCGGCCCGATGACATTGGCCGATGTCGCGAAAGCCGCGGGGAAAGATCCCTCCGCCTGGGGAAGCGTTCGCACTCATCCGTCGATCATCAACGAGATGGCCAACGCGGGGCACGGTGCGCGGGGCATCATCTTCGGCGGGCGAGGGACCCCGAGCAATCCAGGGATCGGCCACTTCTACAACGTCATGAACCAAGGAGGCAAGGTCGTCCAGATGGACGGTCAGTCCGGCCAAGTCGTCGATTACGGTAGCAGTTTCAACTGGAGCGCTTTGCTCCGAACGAATTAGAAGGAGTAAGCGTGCGCCTTGAAGACGCAGCCGAACGGGCTGACACCTTGCTACGTGAACGCTCCGGATCTGATGACCCGGATCGGCTGATGATCACGCGCGCCGAACTGCGGGACAACGGCTGGCTGTTCTTCTACTCCAGTTCGGCATTCGTCCGGTCTCGTTCGTTTCTCGACGCGCTCGGCGGCGATCTTCCGATCTTGGTTTCGTCGGACGGCACCGCAACGGCCATTCCGTACGATGCCGTCCCCGGCCGAGCGGGCGAGCCGGTCCATCCTGGTGCCGACGCCAGGACGTGAGAGTGACCACAGAACAGGCCGGCCCGTAGTTGTTGATCTTGTCGGCCAGTGCGGCCAACTGGTCGGGATCGTCGCTCCAGGTGAGTGTGCACTGATCGACCGTTTCGCTGTCGTCGATCAGGTGAGTGTGCGCTGATCGACCGTTCTTGCGGGGTCCAGCAGGCGGAAACGGTCGATTCGTGCACTCTCGGTGCGGAGATGTCCTTCAAACCGCTAATCAGTGCACTCTCGGTGTGCAGGCCGTTGTCGAAACCGTCAAGTTCGGTGTTCACGTCGATCGCCAGTTCGAGGCCGTTGTCGAAGCCGAGCACTTGGTCGTTCATCGCGGCTTCGGCCACCGTCCCCGGCAGCGGCCGGGTGACCTGATCCTGGATGGTCATCACGGCTCAGGTCAGCCGTCGTCGCTTCGGGATCCGCGGGAGCGATCGCTGGGTCCGACCACTCGGTGAGGTGTTCGGGGACCCTGTCCGGCGGAACCGGCCGATAGACCCAGGTGACCAACACCACCGAGATGATCATCAACAGGAACCAGGCGGCCAGCTTGGTCGGCGCAACCGGATGCCAGCTGACGAGTTGGTCGGGATAGAACCAGGCTCCGGCCCAGGTGGCGATGTTCTCGGCGAACCAGATGAACATCGCCACCAGTCCGAAGGCCAACACCAGCGGCATCTTCAGCCGGCGGTCGAAGACTCGGAAGTACATCGTGCTGCGCCCGAAGATGATCACCACCGCCGCGATCAGCGGCCAACGCAGATCGACGATGAAGTGGTGGCTGAAGAAGTTGAGGTAGCAGCCGGCTGCCACCAGCGCGGACAGCCACAGCGGCGGGTAGCGGGTGAAACGAAGATCGAACAGGCGATACACCCGCACCATGTACGAGCCCACGGCGGCGTACATGAAGCCGCTGTACAGCGGCACCGCAGCAAGATGCAGGTAGCCGCCGTCGGAGTAGCTCCAGGAACCGACCGCGGTCTTGAACAACTCCATTCCGGTGCCGACCAGGTGGAAGATCATCACCACCCGCAGCTCCCGCCAGGTCTCCAGCCGGAAGATGATCATCAACGCCTGGATCGCGACCGCGGCCAGCGTGATCGCGTCATTGCGGGCCAGCCAGGCGTCATCGGGATACCAGAGCTTCGCCGCCAGCAGCACGACCAGCATCGCGGCCCCGAAGATGCAGGCCCAGGCCTGCTTTGCACCGAAGACCGCGAAGCGGACCAGGAAACGATGAAGGCCATGATCACCGGTGCGATCGATCCACCGCTGCGCCGCCGCCTCGATCCGCTGCTCAACCGAGGTGAGCGCGCGGTTCGGGTGATCATCGCGACGGAAGCGACGTACGGGCCTGGTCACCGGCTCAACCTAAGCCGGAACCAGGCCCGTACAAACGCTACCGAGCAAACTCTCAGAGAGTTTTGGCTTTCGGATCCCAATCATCGGGCAGCAACTGCGGACGATCGAAGCTGCTGTTGATCTTGACGTAGTCACCGGAGATGGCAGCCTCGGACACCGACTCCATCACGTCGAGCACGTGGTAGGCCTGCGCGCCGGTGGCCCGGTGTGGCCGGCCCTCGCGGATCGCCCGAGCCATCTCCAGTGCACCGGTGCCGCGGCTGGACAGCGCCGTGGTCTTGGCCACCGACTTCCAGTCCTCGTCGGTACGGCCGATGATCTTGATCTCGCCGTCGAAGGTGTTCGGGTCGGTGACGGCGAGGGTGCCCTCGGTGCCATTCACCTCGAACAGGATCCGGCGGGCCGACGAGTCGAAGGACAGGATGGTCTGCGACGACTGGCCGGAGGCGTACTTGACCGCCGCGCTGACGTGGGTCGGCACGGTCACGTCGAAGCTCTCCCCCGCCTTCGGACCGGATCCGATCACTCGCTGCTCGCGGGACTTGGACCCGACGGCGGCAACCGAGTCGGCGGTGCCGAAGAACTGCACCAGGCTGGTGAAGTAGTACGGGCCGATGTCGAACAGCGGACCGGCGCCCTCCTGGAAGAGGAAGGCCGGATTCGGATGCCAGGACTCCGGGCCGGGGCTCTGCATCAGCGTCAGCGCACTCAGCGGCTGACCGATGTCGCCGCGGTCGATGATCTTGCGCGCTTCCTGCAGACCGCTTCCCAGGAAGGTGTCCGGGGCGCAGCCGACCCGCAGCCCGGCCGCTTCGGCCGCGTCCAGCAGGGCCTTGGCCGAAACCCGTTCCATCGCCAGCGGCTTCTCGTTGAAGACATGCTTGCCGGCCTCGATCGCCTGCATCGCCACCTCGGCGTGGACGGCCGGGATGGTCAAGTTGATCACCATCTCGACGCCGTCATGACCGAGCACCGCATCCGGCCCGCCATGGGTGCCGATGCCGAACTCCTCGGCCTTGGCCTTGGCCGCGTCGGTGATGATGTCGCCGATCGCGAGCACCTCGACGTCGGGGAAGGAGGTCAGATTCTCCAGGTAGGTCTTGCTGATCGTGCCGGCACCGATGATGCCGATGCCGATCGGTCCGTTGCCTGCCATGATCAGGCCGCCTTTCCGGTCAGGTAAGCGAAGCTGTCGGCGACGGCGACGAAGCGGTCACCGGCGCTGTCGTCGAGCTCGACGATGCCGTACTTCATGTTCGGTGCGGCGTCGATGAAGTCCCACACCGGCAGCGATCCGTCGCCGACGGCGACCTGCTTCTTGACGTCCTTGGAGCCGTCGCCGTCCTTGATGTGCAGCGCCTGCACCCGATCGCCGAGCTTGCCCAGCAGTGCGGGTACGTCGGCGCCGCCACCGGCCGCCCAGTAGGTGTCGACCTCCAACATCACTTCCGGGGCGAGGTTGTCGGCCAGGATCTCCAGGCCGTGCTTGCCGTCGATCACCGACTCCAACTCGAAGGCGTGGTTGTGGTAGCCGACCGTCAGGCCGAGCGCGGCGGCCTTCTCGGCGGCGGCGTTCAGCGACTTCGCGATGGCAGCGATGTCGTCGGCGTTCTGCCAGCGGGCCGGATCGGTGTGTGGGTCGATCACGGTGCTGATACCCAGTTCCTTGGCGGCAGCCAACACGTCGTCAACGTCGGCATCGACCAGGCTGCTGTGGGTGGTGGGCGCACTCAGGCCGTACTTCGGCAGGGCGGCGGACAGTCCGTCGAAGAACTTCTGGAACCCGAACGGCTCGACCAGCTTGTAGCCGATCTCGGCGATCCGTCCGAGCGTGCCATCGACGTCCTCGGTCAGCGCCTCGCGGACGGTGTAGAGCTGGACCGACAGGGTGTCGGTACCTAGAGTCGGCATCAAATCTCCTCGGTGCACAAAGGTAAAGGCACCACGGTCGCCGGTGCCCGGAATCACATTACCGAACCGGTTCAGTACATTTCGACGGGTGCGCTCAGGTCGAGTCACCATACGAGCTCGGCCGGGCGTCCCGCCGCACCGCGCGACTGCTGTCCGGATCGCGGACGGATGCATAGGGACTGTTGTTCTCCCGGAGTCCAGTGCTCCAGCTCGCGGTCGGTGATGATGCCTTCAGCAAGATCATGATCACCCTCGGACCGGAGCCGATGATCATGCCCTGTGACGTCACCGCCCGGTCCAGCCGGCAGGTCACCTCGACCTTGATCAACATGGTCGAGGGGCAGCACCGCGCCACCGACTCGCTGATCCTGCCGATGGTCGCCCGAGCGTGCAATGATCGGCCTACGCTTGCACCAAGCGCAGGGAGGCCTCATGAATGATCAGACCGGCCCGACACAACCGACCATCGTCGTCGGAGTGACACCCGGGCAGCCGGACATCGTCATCAAGCACGCGGTCAAACTGGCGCGAAAACTCGGTGCGCGAGTGCTCTGTGCCTTCGTGGACACAGGCCAGATGGCCATGTTCGAAGGAGCCGACGGCACGTTGATGACGATGCCGCTGGATCCCGACATCGTCGACGAGCCGACACCGTTCCCGGAGGAACTCCAACAACGATTGTCCGACACCTGCGGCGCCAGGGACGTACCGGTGGAGTTCCGTCGGCCGATCGGCGAACCGGCGATCGCGCTGGCCGAACTGGCCGAGCAGGAACAGGCGTACATGATCATGGTCGGCACCCGACGTCCGGGCTTCCGGGCAAGCCTGGCCGAATTCTTCGGCGGCTCGGTCGCGGCCCATCTCACCCACCGCCAACCACGTCCGGTGATCGTGGTCCCGCTGACCCCGACCGAATCCGGTGAACTCCCCTGGGACGAAGCCGAATAGCCCTTCTGCCTATGGCAGGTAGTAGGTCGGGTTGGGGAACTTGATCGAGCGGTCAGCGTGGCCGCCGATCAGGTCGGAGAACTGATCACCGAAGTTGGCCACCACGTTGTAGTCACCGCCGGCCTGGGACTCGACGTAGCCCCGGGTCTGCGACTTGTACTCGATCGTGGTGCACTTGGCCTCGGCGCAGCTGATGTAGCCGGGCTGCTGCGAGTCGCCCTTGCCGGTCCACTTGGTGAAGTAGTCGTCCTTGGTGAAACCGTTGTACCCGACGTTGATCAAGTTCTGCACGGTGGCCGCCTTCTGATCATCGTTGCGGCCGGTCAGCCCGATGATCGTGCAGCCGGCATGCTGCGCCGCATTGACCAGCGCCACCATCCCCGGTGTGGCGGGGAATCTCTCGTCCTGCACCCACTGGTCCTGCAGCGCCGGGTCGTAGACGAAGTTCATCGCCCCGGCTTCCATGTCGTAGGTCCACAGCGTGGTGTCGTCGGCGTCCAGCACGATGGCCGGATTGCCACCACGGTTGCTCTGCCGCCAGCACTGATCGACCAGTGCTGGCTGGTGGCGCTGGGTGATCTTGGTCATTTCGTCGATGTACGGCGAGGATTCCTTGTTGGAGATGCCGTCGCCGGTGTCGCCGTAGTAGGTACGGATGGTCGACTTCACCGAATCGATGTTGGGGATTCCCTCGCCGTCCGGCCGCAGGCCACTGGAACCGTCCGGCCGCATGGTGAAGTGGGTACGCGGTGACATCCAGGGCTCATGCACACCCGGAAGATCAGCAGACGGCAGGTAGTAGGTCGGATTCGGCAGCTTGATCGTGTGATCGGCGTAGCCACCCTGCAGGTCGGACCACTGATCGCCGTAGTTGCCGACGACGTCGTAACCCAGATCCTCGATGTGTCGACGCGTCAACGCCTTGTACTCGACCGTGCTGCACTTCGTCTCGGCGCAGGTGATGTAGGCCGGCTGCTGCGAATCACCCTTGCCGGTCCACTTGGTGTAGAAGCGATCGGCGGTGAAGGCGCGGTAGCCGACCTTCTTCAGGTTGGCCACGGTAGCGGTCTTCTGATCATCGTTGCGACCGGTCAGACCGAAGATCGTGAAGCCCAGCTGCTGGGCACGGTTGACCAGCCGGACCATGGCCGGGGTGGCACCGAAGCGCTCGGCCTGCACCCACTCGTCCTGCAACGCGGGGTCGTAGACGAAGTTCATCGCCCCGGCCTCCATGTCGTAGGTCCACAGCGTGGTGTCGTCGGCGTCGAAGACCAGCGCCGGCTTCTCGCCGTGTCGCTTGGCCTGCCGGAATCGCTGTTCCAGCTTGCGTTCCTCGCGGTCGACGATCCGATTCATCTCGGTGATGTACGGCGAGGACTGCTTGTCCGCGGTCCCGTCCCCGTCATCCCCGTAATAGGTCCGAATGGTCGACTTCACCGAGTCGATGTTCGGGATGCCCTCACCGTCGGCGCGCAGGCCGCTGGAGCCGTCCGGCGTCATGGTGAACTGCGTCCGCGGCGCCAGCCGACCGGCATGGCTGCCGTGATCGGGCGATCCATGCCCGAACGGCTGCGCCTGCGCGGTGGCGGGTGCGATCAACAAGCTCGACGCGGCGAAGACACCAACCGCGGCGAGCATCCGATTCCTGATACGTGAGGTCGCCACCTGCCGGAACCTAGCAGAGTGAATCTCCTACCGGGAGGGGTTCAGCGGCTTCAGTTCACGGGCCAGCAGGGCGCCGCCCGCGGTCGCCGCAGGAAAGACGAGCACCGAGACGAACGGGATCGCCAGCAGCAGGAAGCACGGGACGGCAAAGCCGAGGGTACGCATCCGCTGCTCGCGCATCGCGGCTCGCCGGTCTGCGATCCGGACCAGCCCGCGGCGTTCGAAGGCCGAGGCCAGCAACTCGATGCACAGCAGCCACGAACCGAAGATCGTCGACAGGACCGGGATCACGGTCTGACCGACCACCGGGATGAATCCGAGCAGGGCAAAGCCGATCGCACCGAGCAGCGAAACTGCGACCAGCGCCAACGACTGCCGGATCGACCGGCCGACCGAACCCAGTGGGGATCCGACACCGGCCCGGCCGGAGTCGGCGGGCTCGACAGGCTGGTCCTGATCGGCCAACTCCCGCTCGGTGAGCTCGGCGATCCGGTCATAGGCCGGTGCCCCGATCAGCAGCGTGATCGAGGTGAACAGCAGCACCATGATCAACGTCGAGCCGCCGACCAGGGCGATGCCGATCGCGATCTCGAAGGTCAGGTGCAGGCCGGACAGCCAATCCTCGGAGAACGAGGCCAGCGACGGGATGATCCGATCCAGGTTGCTGATCAAGGTGATCAAGACGGCCAGGAAGAACACCGAGGTGATCAGCGGCGGCAGCGCACCGAGCAGAAACAACTGCCTGCGGGCAATGACCAGCCGGAAGGCGCGTGGCAACAGAGCCGCCCCGGCCAACAGTTCCTTGATCATCGTCAGCCCTGCTGGGACCGGACCTTCTCCCCTTTCGCCTCGGCCGCCTCCCGCAGCCGATCCTGGAAGTCGATCATGGCCTGGGTCAGCGAGGCGTCACCGGTGGCCAGGATGCGCGCGGCCAACAGGCCGGCATTGCGGGCGTTCCCGATCGACACCGTCGCCACCGGTACGCCGGCCGGCATCTGCACGATCGACATCAGCGAGTCCATCCCGTCCAGGTGCTTCAGCGGCACCGGCACGCCGACCACCGGCAGTGGAGTCATCGAGGCCAGCATGCCCGGCAGTGCGGCTGCCCCACCGGCTCCGGCGATGATCACCTCCAGCCCGCGGGTGTGCGCGGTCTTGCCGTACTCCAGCATCGCCTCCGGCATCCGGTGCGCGGAGACCACATCGGCGGCCCAGCGGATGCCGAATTCGTCCAGCGCCACGCCGGCCTCCTTCATCACCGGCCAATCCGAGTCCGACCCCATCACGATACCGACCCGGGCTGGTGCCTCGACCATGATCATTTACTCCCCATCAGATAGTCGGCAGCGTGCCGAGCCCGTTTCCGTACGGTGTCCAGGTCGTCGCCGAAGGTGGTCACGTGGCCGACCTTTCGGCCCGGCTTGACGTCCTTGCCGTAGAACTGCACCCGAAGCTTCGGGTCGCGGGCAAAACAGTGCAGCAGGGCGGCCGGCAGGTCACTGACGCTGCCGCCGAGCACGTTGGCCATCACGGTCCAAGGCGCCCGCGTGGTCGGGTCGCCCAGCGGAAGGTCCAGCACCGCCCGCAGGTGGTTCTCGAACTGCGAGGTGTGCGCGCCGTCGATGGACCAATGCCCGGTGTTGTGCGGTCGCATCGCCAACTCGTTGACCACAACGCTGCCGTCGGCGCGCTGCATCAACTCGACCGCCAGCACGCCGGTCACCTCGAGCTCATGGGCGATGGTCAGCGCCAACTGTTGGCAGTCGATCGCCTGCTCCTGCGTCAATCCCGGCGCGGGAGTCGTGGTGTCGGTGCAGATGCCGTCGGACTGCACCGTCTCGCTGATCGGGTACGCCACCGCCTGGCCACTGGGCGAGCGGACCACCAGCGCGCTCAGCTCGCGGCTGAAGTCGACGAATTCTTCCGCCAGGATGCCGATCCCGTCCGGCATTCCCGCGGATCCGGGTGAGCCTCGGAACGGCTCGTCGGCCTGGACGGCGGAGTTGATCTTGAAGACGCCCTTGCCGTCGTACCCACCCCGGGTGGTCTTGGCGATCACCGGCCAGCCGTGCTCGTCACCGAAACCGATCAGCTCGTCGGCCGACGACACACGCCGATTGACCGGGCACGGGATGCCCATCGCACCGAGCCGGTCCCGCATGATGCCCTTGTCCTGGGCATGCACCAGTGCCGTCGGCCCCGGCCGGACCGCAACCCCGGAGGCCTCCAGATCGGCCAGGATCTGGGTCGGCACGTGCTCGTGGTCGAAGGTGATCACGTCACAACCGGCGGCGAACTCCTTCACCGTCGCCGGATCGGTGTAGTCGCCGACGACCACCTCACCGACCACCTGGGCTGCCGAGCTGTCCGCCGCCTCGGCCAGCAGCCGTACCCTGATGCCCAGCCCGATCGAGGCCGCGTGCATCATCCGGGCCAGCTGTCCGCCGCCGATGATCCCCACCACGTATGTCACGGTCCCTGATCGTAACGAAGGCAGCCACCCAGTCCGAAGCTGATCATGGTCCGACGTCCGCACCGGATACCGACCTTCGCCCACCGCGGCCACCGTTCGCCCGTAAGGTGTCGCCCATGATCGACCCGAAACCCACGATGCGCGATGTCGCGGCCCGGGCCGGCGTCGGTGTCGGAACGGTGTCCCGGGTGGTCAACAAGAGCACCAGCGTGTCGCCGGAAACCCGCGCCCGGGTAGAGAAGGCGATCGCCGAGACCGGCTTCCATCGCAACGAGGTAGCCCGGATGCTGCGGCCCGGACAGGCCTCCGCGACGATCGGTTTGATCATCGACGACCTGGAGAACCCATTCAGTTCGGCGGTCGCCGGCGGTGCCCTGCAAGTGGCCAAGAGCCGTGATCATGTGCTCCTGATCGGTAGCACCGAGAAGGAGGCGCAGTCCGAACGGGATCTGGTGCGCGAGTTCGTACGGCGTCAGGTGGACGGTCTGTTGATCGTCTCCAGCGACCGTCGGCCGATCGACGAGACCCTCGGCATCGGTACGGTCCCGGTCGTCTACGTCGACCGGGCACCGATCGGGAGTCGCTACGACCGGGTGCTGCTGGACAACCACAGCGGGGTCAAGTCGGCCCTCAACCGGCTCCTCGACTCCGGGCACAAACGCGTCGCCTACATCGGCGGCTCGCCGGATGCCACCACCGGCGCAACCCGGCTGCGGTCCTATCGGCATCTACTCACCCAGCGCGGCATCAAGCCCGATCCTGCCCTGGTGTCGATGCACAACTACACCACCGATGCCGCCCGCGAAGCCGCCATCGAACTGCTCGGCCGACGACGGCCGCCGACAGCGATCTTCAGCGACAACAACCGGATGACGCTGGGCGTACTGCAGGCCCTCACCACTCTCGGCATCACGGTCGCACTGGCCGGCTTCGACGACCTCGAACTCGCCGACCTGCTGCCCTTCGAGGTCGATCTGGTCGTCTACTCTCCTGCTGATCTTGGTCGTCGTGGCGCCGAGCAACTGTTCCGCCGGATCGACGGCGATACCGGACCCGCACGGACCTTGCGGCTGCCGACCCGACTGGACCATCGCGGTCGCCGGTTCCACTCGCCGAGCTGAGCTCCACCCGTTCGACCGCCGCAATCTGAGTCGGTCCGTCATTGACCGACCTCGAATGTCGGTACCAGCTTTCCTACCGATCATCCGGAAACGTTTCTATGGAAACGCTCCCACAGCCAGCCTCGATCGCAGCCACATTCCCACGGGAAGTGCTGATCAACCGGTGAGATGGCCGATGTCGTTGTGGCGACAAAGGCACCAGATGCCGTGCCGAGGATCCGTTGGATCGGTGGGCTGGGTCCACTCGGTGATGCCGGTGTTGCCGGTCGTCACCGTCTCCGCGGTCGCCGCTGGCATCCGGCCGTAGGCATGGAAGGACGCCTTGATCACGCCGTAGTGGGTGAACGCCAAGATCGTTTCGCCCTGGTGACGGCGGCCACGCTCCGCCAACCGGGTGGCTGCGCCCGGGAGCCAGTCGGGCCAGTGCTCGGCGCCGGGCACCTCGGCGTAGGTGGGGCCGAACGTCTCGCGCATCTCCTCCGGGGTCAGCCCCTCGGCCCGACCCGGATGCATTTCGCACAGGTCGCAGGTCGTCTCGTCGACCGAGGTCCCCAACGCCTCGGCGACGATCCGGCCGGTCTGCTCGGCTCGCGCGGCGCGCGAGGTGATCACGGCGTCGACATGCAGTTCCCTCCGCGACGAAGCGAGCCGCCAATTGCTGCGCCTGGCGTTGGCCGAGGGCGTCCAACCCCGTACAAGCATGCTGCAGGAACCGGCCCTGCGGATCGGCTTGGCCGTGGCGTACCAAGATCATCCGTGTCGTGCCCTGCACCCTGACCTCCTCGATCGGATTGGCCGGAACACTCTGGCAGGCATCCCGGTAACCAACAAGCAGGAGCGGAGTTTCGACGCACTGATCTTCCACAATGGTCTGAGGCCAGACCATTGACAGATGGGGCGTGCCGTCGACAGAATGACGGAACCATGAGCGATGCCAACGAGTCCTCGTCCGCCCGACGAGTCCGAGCATCTGACCAGGAACGCCGACACGGTGCTGGATGAGTGAAGAAGGTCACGACCGTCTGGCCACCGGGATCCTCGCTGCCGGGCGAGGCCGGCACGCCTTCGAGGATTGTGTCGAACGGCTGGCCACCGCGATCCGGCTCGGCGTCTTTCCCGAAGGCAGCACGCTGCCGGCCGAGCGGGAGCTCAGTGCGCGGATGGGCGTCTCCCGGGCCACCCTGCGGGAGGCGATCGCCGCGCTGCGGCAGGCCGGCATGGTTCGTACGGTACGAGGCCGCGGCGGCGGGAGCGTGATCAGTCATCGTCCGGTCACTCCGGCCCGGACCAACGGACGGGAGCTGGCCGGCCGTCGGGATGAACTGATGGACGCCCTGGTGTTTCGGCGGGTGGTCGAGCCGGGAGCGGCCGGGCTGGCCGCCACCGTCGACCTGGACGATGATCAACATCGGCTGCTGGAGGACTCGCTGCAGGCGGTTCAGCAGGCGACCAAGCCGGGCGACTACCGGCAGGCCGACTCACGGCTGCATCTGGCGATCGCCACCGTGGCCGGCTCTGCGCAACTGCTCGAGGCCGTCACCCGGGTGCAGGCCGGTGTGCACAGCCTGCTCACCTCGATCCCGATGTTGCAGGTCAACATCGAACATTCCAGTTCCCAACACGAGACCATCGTCCGGGCCATTCTGCGTCATCGCCCGGCGCAGGCCAGACTGGTGATGGAACGCCATTGCGACGACACCGCCGCGCTGCTGCGCGGCCTGCTCAGCTGACCGCCTGAAGTGAACGGAAGCGCCATGAGAGAAAGCCAACTCGGGCTACGAACCGACCGCCATCTGAGCGTGGCCGGCCTGCAGTCGATGATCGACAACGGCGATCTCGACACCGTGATCGTCTGCTTCACCGACATGCAGGGCCGGTTGCAGGGCAAGCGGATGCACGCCGCCTACTTCCGAGATCACGTGCTGGCCCACGGCAGCGAGGGCTGCAACTATCTGCTCGCAGTCGACATCGACATGAACACCGTGGACGGATACGCGATCTCGTCCTGGGAACGCGGCTACGGCGACATGTTCTTCGAGCTGGACACCGACACCCTGCGACTGCTGCCCCATCAGCCCGGAACTGCCATGGTGCAATGCGATCTGACCTGGCTGGACGGCAGTCCGGTGGTCCAGTCACCGCGAACGATCTTGAAGAACCAACTCGACCTGGCGACCGAACGCGGCTTCCGCGCGCTGGCCGGCACCGAGCTGGAGTTCATGATCTTCGACACCAGCTATCCCGATGCCTGGCGGAGCGGTTTTCATGATCTGACCCCGGCGGTGCCGTACAACGCCGACTATTCGATCTTGGCCGGCAGCAAGGTCGAACCGCTGCTGCGGGAGCTCCGCAATGCCATGTACGGCGCCGGGATGAACGTCGAATCGGCCAAGGGCGAATGCAACCTCGGTCAGCAGGAGATCGGCTTCCTCTATGCCGATGCGCTCACCACCGCGGACAATCACGTCGTCTACAAGAACGCGGCCAAGGAGATCGCCGCCGGCCGAGGCCAGTCGATCACCTTCATGGCCAAGTACGACGAGCGGGAGGGCAACTCCTGCCACATCCATCTGTCGCTGCGTGATGATCATGACAATCCGATCTTCGCCGACGGTCCGCAGCGGACCCCGTTGTACGACCGATTCGTCGCCGGGGTGCTGGCGACGATGGCCGACTTCACCCTGTTCTACGCGCCGAATGTCAACTCCTACAAGCGATTCGCCGATGCCTCATTCGCACCGACCAAGATCGGTTGGGGGCAGGACAACCGGACCTGTGCGATCCGGCTGGTCGGCACCGGCCTCTCGGCCAGGCTGGAGAATCGGGTGCCGGGTGGCGACGTCAACCCGTATCTGGCGCTGGCCGCCATGCTGGCCGGTGGACTGTACGGAATTGATCATGAGCTGGAGCTGCCATCGCAGACGCCGGGCAATGCTTATCAGGCCGACCTGCCGACCGTGCCGCGGACGCTCGCGCAGGCCCGGGACAGGTTCAGCTCCTCGCCGTTGAGCCGCGAACTGCTCGGTGACGCCGTGGTCGATCACTACACCCACATGGCGGATGTCGAGTTGGCCGCGTTCAACGCCGCCGTCACCGACTGGGAGCGGCGACGCGGTTTCGAGCGGATGTGAGGCGAGAGGAAGCAGTGAGTACGACATTTTCGGTGGTCGATCCGACCACCGCGCAAGCCTTCACCACGGTCGAGTTGGCCTCGGTCGAGCAGACCGACGCAGCGATCGAGCGGGCCCATCGGGCCTTCGCCGGCTGGCGTGATCTCGCTCCCGGCGATCGGGCGGTGTTGCTGCGCCGATTCGCCCAGCGGGTCGATGATCAGTCCGAGGAGCTGGCGCAGCTGGAGGTCCGCAACTCCGGGCACCCGATCGGCAACGCCCGGTGGGAGGCCGGCAACGTCCGCGATGTGCTGAACTACTACTCCGCTGCTCCCGAACGTCTGTTCGGTCGGCAGATCCCGGTCGCCGGCGGCATCGATGTCACCTTCCGTGAACCACTCGGAGTGGTCGGTGTGATCGTGCCGTGGAATTTTCCGATGCCGATCGCCGGCTGGGGATTCGCACCGGCGCTGGCCGCCGGCAACTGCGTCGTACTGAAGCCGGCCGAGTGGACACCGCTGACCGCACTCCGGCTGGCCGAACTGGCAACAGAGGCAGGGATTCCGGACGGTGTCTTCACCGTGCTGCCGGGCGAGGGTCCGGTGGTCGGCCGGCGGCTGGTCGAACATCCGCTGGTCCGCAAGATCACTTTCACCGGTTCCACCCGGGTCGGCAAACAGATCATGGCCGGCTGCGCCGACCAGCTGAAGCGCTGCACTCTCGAGCTCGGCGGCAAGAGCGCGAACGTGATCTTCGACGACGCCGACCTGGAACGCGCCGCGACCGCGGCGCCCGGAGCGGTCTTCGACAACTCCGGCCAGGACTGCTGCGCACGGTCGCGGATCCTGGTCCAGGCCTCGGTGCTGGACCGATTCCTGGAGTTGCTGGAACCTGCCGTGAAGGCCGTCCGGGTGGGCGATCCGACCGACCCGGAAACGATCATGGGGCCGCTGACCTCGGCACAGCATCGGCAACGGGTTCAGGGATACCTCGATGATGCCGACATCGCCTACACCGGAACCGTCCCGGACGGGCCGGGCTTCTGGATGCCGCCGACGGTGATCACCAGTTCCTCGACCACCGACCGGATCTGGCGGGACGAGGTGTTCGGCCCGGTGGTCGCGGTGCAGCCGTTCACCGACGAGGCCGACGCGATCCGGCTGGCCAACGACAGCGACTACGGTCTGTCCGGTTCGATCTTCACCCGTGATCTTGGTCGCGCACTGCGGGTGTCGCGCGGAATCCAGGCCGGGAATCTCAGCGTCAACAGCCACTCCTCCGTCCGCTACTGGACCCCGTTCGGCGGCTACAAGCAGTCCGGCCTCGGTCGCGAGTTGGGTCCGGACGCTGCGGACGCGTACACCGAGGAGAAGAACGTCTTCATCGCCGACAACTGAACAGGTCAACCAGTACACAGATCTGCGAGCTCGATGGGAGAACTTTGACGATGGCAGGACGGGTGGACGGCAAGGTCGCGGTGGTCACCGGCGGCTGTTCCGGGATCGGGCTGGCCTCGGTACGACGACTGGCTGCCGAGGGCGCGACCGTGGTGATCGGCGACGTCGACGACGTTCGCGGTCCTGAGGTGGCCGAGTCCGTCGGCGGCGTGTACGTGGCCACCGACGTCACCGACAATGCGGCCGTTGATCATCTTTTCGGCACCGCCAAGGAGCAGTTCGGGTCACTCGACATCGCGTTCAACAACGCCGGCATCTCGCCGCCCGAGGACGATTCGATCTTGGACACCGACCTGGATGCCTGGCACCGGGTGCAGCAGGTCAACCTGACCAGTGTCTACCTGTGCTGCAAGGCAGCGTTGGAGATCATGACCGAGCAGCAGCGCGGCTCGATCATCAACACCGCATCCTTCGTGGCGATGATGGGGGCCGCCACCTCGCAGATCTCCTACTCCGCATCCAAGGGCGGAGTGCTGTCGATGAGCCGGGAACTCGGAGTGCAGTTCGCCCGGTCCGGGATCCGGGTGAATGCGCTCTGCCCCGGTCCGGTCAACACCCCCATGTTGCAGGAACTCTTCGCCTCCGATCCGGAACGTGCCGCGCGTCGGCTGGTGCATGTCCCGATCGGCCGCTTCGCCGAACCGGAGGAGATCGCCAACGCGGTCCTCTTCCTGGCCAGCGACGAGTCGAGTTTCATCACCGCGAACACCTTCCTGGTCGACGGCGGCATCTCCGCGGCCTACGTCACGCCGCTCTGAGACAGCAGAAGTTGATCATGAACCATCCGAATCAACCAGTGATCATCGGGCTCAGCAGCTATCGCACCGATGCCCGGTGGGGCGTTTGGGACGGCGACGCGGCGCTGTTGCCGACCACGTACACCGGATCGGTCGAGGTGGCCGGCGGGATCCCGATCATGCTCCCACCGCCGGGGCTGGGTGTCGGACCGGGTGCGCTGGCTGATCATGCCGACGCAGTCGTGTCCAGGATCGACGGTTTGATCATCACCGGCGGTCCGGATGTCGATCCTTCACGGTACGGCGCGCGACGGCACGCCGAGACCGACCCGCCGGGCACCGCGCGGGACGGCTGGGAGCTGGCGCTGCTCGATGCGGCCGATCGGATTTCCCTTCCGGTGTTGGGGATCTGCCGCGGGCTGCAGGTGATGGCTGTCCACGCGGGCGGCAGCCTGGAGCAACATCTGCCGGACCAGCTCGGCAACACCGGTCACTCCCCCGGTGGCTCGACCTACGGCACGGTCCGGGTGATCACGACTTCCGGCAGCCAGGTGTCCGCACTCGTCGGTGATCGGCTCGAGGTCAGTTGCCACCACCATCAGGCGGTCGCCGAGCATCCCGGGCTGATCGTGTCGGCGCGGTCCTGTGATGGCGTGATCGAAGCGCTGGAGACCGACGGAAGTCGCTTCAACCTGGGCGTGCAATGGCATCCCGAGGAACGCGATGATGCCGGCCTGTTCGGCGGTCTGGTCAGTGCCGCTGCCGAAAGATCACGGTCCGCTGCACGATGAAATTCACCGTGGTCGCGACCCCCTGGGCGATCACGAAGGAGATGACCTGCACCCAGATCAGCGGCAGCCGGTCGGTCAACAGGCCGAAGATCAACGCAAACAGGCCGACCTGGACGAAGAAGGTCGTCGCGTACAAGATCAACACGCTGATGAACCGTCGGGTCGAGGGTTCGGCGCGGAAGGTCCAGCGCCGGTTGATCAGGTACGCCGTGGTGGTGCCGCAGACGAAGGAGATCGCCTTGGCCGGGGTGTGCGAGAGCCCCAGATGCATCAGCAACACCAGGATGCCGAAGTCGACGACGGCCGAGAGCCCACCGGTCACCACGAAGCGGAACAGCTGCACCGGCAGGGCATGATGCCGCGGCTGAGCCGGTAGCGGTCCAGGTTCGAGCACCGCTTCAGGTTAGACGCCCGGTCCAGCGGCCGACAAAACCCGAAGCCCTGGTCCTCAGTCGCTGCGACCACGCTTCCCGCTCAGCAACCGGGCCGGGGTGGTTCCCCTCCGTTGGCGTCCGCACCAACTGTTCGGCCGGCGTCAGCAACCCCTGCACCGAATCGGGCAGGTCGTAGCGGAACCGATCGCCGAACCCGCTGCGGCTTCGTCCCCGCGCGATCCACTCGTTCAGTTCGACCAGCTGCTGACTGCTGCCGCGGCTGGCGACCAGCAGTCGCAGCCGGGAGTCCTCTTTGGCGCGTTGGAGGTGTCGCGGCTCGAGCTGAGGCAGCACCGATCTCTTCAACTCGCCGAGGGTCTCGTCCCGTTCGGTCTGGTCGGCACGCATGAACGGGGCCCCGAGCGACGGCGCCACCACCTTGACCAGCACCCGGTCGAAATAACGGGATCTCTGCTCCGGCAGGACTTTCTCCATGATCAACTCGGTCATCCGGGTGCCGGTCAGCAGCTTGTTCTGCAGGGTTTGCGGCTGCCGGGACAGGCTGTCGGTACGGCCACGCCGGCGGAAGTAGTAGGCGCTGTCGGTCAACGAGGTCACCCGTTGGGCGGACAACAGCGCCGCGGCCACGAAGACCTGATCCTCGCCCTGAACCATGTCCTCGCAGAATTCCAGCGACAGCCGATCGATCAGCGCCCGCCGGAACAGCTTCTGAGCCGACAGCGTGGTCCAGATCCGGTCCTCGAGCAGGTCGGCGTCGATCGCCGGCCGGATCCGGTTCACCGTACGCCGCTCGCCGCCGACGATCCGCACCTGCCCGACCACCACGTCGGCGCCGAAGTCCTCGCCGGCTGCGGTCAGTCGGTCCAGCGCGTCGGTGGCCAGCCAGTCGTCGGCGTCATGGAAGAAGAGGTAGCGCCCGGTCGCGTTGCGGATCCCGACATTGCGTGCGACCGACGGCCGGCCGGAATTCGGCTGCCGAAAGCTGCTCAACTGCGGCCAGTCGGCGCCGAGTTCCTCCAGATAGGGCCAGGTGCCGTCGGTGGAACCGTCGTCGACGACGATGGTCTCGATCCGTTCGGCAGCGAGGCTCTGGCCACGGATGGCGGCCAACGCCTCGGCCAGGAACTGCTGGTTGTTGTAGGTCGGGATGATCACCGACACCAGAGGTGTCGCGGTCACCGGGTCGACGTCTGGAGACACGACGAATCCTCATGCTTGGTTCTGCTCTGCCGACCGGATGCTACTCACCGGAACGGCCGATCGGGGTCACAACCAGGTCAATCCACAGCGCCCGGCCAGTGTGGCCGGCGCTTCTCCACGAAGGCCGCGACCCCTTCGGCCCGATCGGCGGACATGGCCGTGGCGTGCCAGCAGCGATCCTCGACCTCCAGTGCCTGGTCGAGCGGCAGGTCGAAGCCGGTACGCAGGGCCCGCTTCGCGTTGCGCAGCGCGACCGGCGACTTGGCCGCGATCTCGGCGGCCAGCTCCTGCGCGGCCACCCGCGCACCGCCGACCGCTGCTCGCCGGTCCGCCAGGCCGATCGCGTACGCCTCATCGGCCGGCACCCGGCGAGTGGTGAAGATCAAATCCGCGGCCCGGTTCAACCCGACCCGACGGGACAGCAGTTGAGTGCCGCCGCCACCAGGGATCACCCCG
>DATCVL010000390.1:0-4381 GCA_036566865.1 Microlunatus sp. | reverse complement strand
GGATATGGCACGCCACGTTGAGTGGCGCACCACAGGGCGGGGTTGCATCCCCAATCCTGTCCAATATTTATCTGCACAAGCTGGACAATTTCGTCGAGAAAGTCCTTATCCCTGAATATACCCGAGGTGACGCCAGGGTATCCAATCCTGAATACTATGAGGCGGCCAAACAGCTCGCACGTTTGCGTCGGCGCGGGGACCGCCCAGCGGTCCGCGCGCTTCGCAAACAGATGCGGGGAATGCCGAGCAAGGACCCGACAGATACTGGGTTCCGGCGGCTCCGTTACGTGCGGTACTGCGACGACCACCTCCTCGGGTTCACCGGACCCAAGGCTGAAGCAGAGGAAATCAAGATCCGTTTGGCGACGTTCCTGCGTGACGAACTCGAGCTGGAACTGTCGCACGAGAAGACCTTGATCACCCACGCCCGAACGGGCGCGGCCAGATTCCTCGGCTACGAGATCATCACCCAACATGCCGACCACATGGTCGGCGGCAAGGGCCGCAGCGTCAACGGCGTTGTCGGCCTGCGCGTTCCCCGTGATGTGATCAAAGCCAAATGCGCCCCGTTCCTGAAGCTCGGCAAACCCGAGCGACGCAACCGGATGGTCAACGAGGACGACCACACGATCGTCAGGACCTATGGTGCGCAGTACCGGGGATTGGTGGAGTACTACCTGCTGGCCGGTGATGTCTATCGACTGAACCGGCTGGAATGGGTAATGAAGACCTCCATGCTCAAAACGCTGGCCTGCAAACACAACTCGACGGTGACCACGATGGCGGACCGTTACAAGACCACCATCGCCACACCGTCGGGGCCACGCAGGTGCTTCGAAGCACGCGTCGAGCGCGAAGGCCGTCAACCACTGATCGCACGGTTCGGTGGGATTCCCCTGCGGCGCAAGAAACACGCGGTCCTGACCGATCGCATCCCGCGCCCGGTCACCGTCCGCCGAAAAGAGCTGGTGACCCGGCTCCAGGCAGGACGCTGCGAGCTGTGCAAGCAAACCGGCACGGTGGATGTCCACCACGTCCGCGCGCTGGCCGAGCTCCACAGACCGGGACAACCGCAACCCGTGTGGAACCAACTTATGGCCAAACGGCGCAGGAAAACCCTCGTGGTCTGCGCCGACTGCCACATCACGATCCACAACGGGTAGTCAACCGCGCCACCCACGCAGTAGTCACTGGAGAGCCGTGATGCTCGGAAAGCGAGCACGTCCGGTTCGGGAGGGGGTCGTCGGGTCGGGTCCAGCTGCGCTGGCGCCACGCCCGACGGCCTACCTCATAACTCGGCCAGCTGCCCACCCCGGGGCGCGAGTGGCGCCCGCACGGCGATCCGGTGCGGGTGGTCGATCACAGCTTCTTCACCGGACCGAATGCGGACCGGGCCATCCCGTACGGCGTCTACGACTTGACCACCGACGCCGGTTGGGTCAATGTCGGCGTCGACCACGACACCGCCGCGTTCGCGGTCGCCTCCATCCGCCGCTGGTGGCAGGCGCGCGGCGCCGCCGACTATCCGCACGCGAGCCGGCTGCTGATCACCGCCGACGCCGGTGGCTCCAACAGCTACCGGTACCGGTTGTGGAAGGCGGAATTGGCTGCGCTGGCATCCGAGAACGGGTTGGCGATCACGGTCTGCCATTTCCCGCCCGGCACCTCGAAGTGGAACAAGATCGAGCACCGGTTGTTCTCCCAGATCACCATGAACTGGCGGGGGCGGCCGCTGACCAGCCACGAGGTCGTGGTCAAGACCATCGCCTTCACCCGCACCCGCACCGGGTTGCGCGTGGACGCCGAGCTGGACACCGGCGACTACCCGATCGGGATATCGGTTGGTCGAGACGAGTTGCGCGCGTTGCCCATCCGCCCGCACGCCCAGTGCGGAACGTGGAACTACACCATCGAACCCACTCACGCCGACGCCGCTCCGGTTCCCGGCCGGGACCGGGAAGGCGAGCGTGCCGCGGCCGTCGCGATGCTCGCCGACCCGCGCCTGACCGGCATGACTGGCGACGAGCTGGACGAACTCACCGCACGGCTGGCACCGGCCCAGGCCGCGCGCGCCGAGCAACGCCGCTGGCACCAACGCGGCGGCCGGCGCCGCAATGCCCCGGGTGCCGGCGGGCGACGGCTGCTGTCGGACGCCGCGGCCCTGCTGATCACCGTCGTGTATCTGCGGCAGGTCTGCCCTCAGCGGGTGCTCTCGGATCTGCTCGGGGTGAATCCGAACTCCATCGGCGAAATCATCGCCGAAACTCGGATGCTGCTCGACGAACACGGCCATCACGTCACCCCCACCATCGGGCTTCGCTTCAGCACCGCCGCATACCTCGCGGGATTTCTCCGTGACGGCACGGCACCCGACCCGACACCGAATCGGCCGCTCCCCGAGGCACTGTCGCATCCGGCTCTGACCGGCATGAGTCGCCGGCAACTGGGCGACCTCGTCGAACGCCTCGCCGTCCGGCAAGCCGCCATGGTCGAGCGACGCCGCTACGCCCAACGCGGCGGCGAACGCATGCCAGGGGGCCGCGGCGGAATCTTCCTCCAGAAGATCGCCGATGCCGAACGCGTCCTGGCCACCGTTCTGCATATGCGCCAGCTCTGCAACCGCGCCGTCCTGGCCGAACTGTTCCAGGTCAGCCCTCGCACCATCGGCAATGCCCTGCTCGGCGTGCGGCCACTGCTCGAACAGGACGGCTACACCCCGGCACCGGCAACCATCCGCTACCGCACCGCCGCCGCCCTCCTCGCCGCCATACCACCACGAGAGGGCGACACACCCGAATCGACACATTAATTCCTTACAGTCACAATACCCACAGCAAGACTGCCAAGGACAATCTCGGGAAGCCGGTCTTGAGCGTGGCGGGCCGTCGTGGATTTGTACTTGCTACGAGCAGGTCACCCGTTGATGTTCGGGGCTTGTCGTTGGACAACGAGAGCTACCTTTCCGAGTGAATGCGTTTGTGCGGTGATACGTCTGCTGCGCTCGAATGTGCGCAGTCATGCGATAGCCGGCTGATGAGTGCAGCGTGGGGCGTGGATGAGCTGCCAGCTCGACAGTGGTGCCCCGCGGCCGGACAGCGGGGATCGTTTCGCTCAGAAATTCAGGTGGCGTGCGAGACGGCTGATCGGATGGGTTTCGACATTCGCGGGTCGACCGGGCCCGATGATGCGCACGCCACCGCTCACTCGGACGTGGGCCTCGCCATCGATGCGGACCGTGGTGGTGTCGGTGGCGGCGATGAGAGCTTGACCGTTGGCTTGGACGTGGCAATGACTGTGCGCGAAGACGATGGCGCTGTCTTCTGCGCGGATCCTGGCGTTGTCGGTGCCGACGATATGGCTCTTACCGCGGGCATCGACGGTGCTGTCGTCAAAGGCTTCGATGTGAGCATGTTCGTAGGCAGTGACCCTGGCGTGGTTGGACGCTTGGACGAAGCACCGGCCGGCGGCTGCGATGGAGCCGCCGGCGATTCCCGCGCAGGTTTGTCCGATAATTTTGACCTCGACTTGGCTGGGGACGTGGCCAAGGTCCAGCCAGTTCTCCGGGTCGGCGTCGATGACGACGGTTTTCGCTCCAGCGGCGAGGCGCTTGGTGTATTCCGCATAGCTGCGGACCGGCGATGCGGAGCGGCCACGATGCGGCCGACGTGAGTTGCGCGTGGATTTCTTCACTGGTGCCCCCATGAGTCAATACTGCCTTCGTCTGGTGTCGTTCGTGCGAGCGCCGATGTCGGCGCGTCGCGCGTGGGCTACACGAGGTTCGGTGTGCCGCGGTGTTCTGTGTCAGTCGCCGATCTTGACGGCATTGCCGGTCGGGTCGACGCATTGCAGATAGGAGTCGGCGTGTGATCGGTCCGGAAGGTAGGGCCAGCTGCAGTTCCAACCGTCGATGACAGCGAATCGCCCTTGTCCTTGTGCGGCGACCGTGCGGTCGTTGAGGTAGCGATCACTGATGCTCAGTGCTGCTGGGCAGCTCGGAGTTCCGGCGATGATGATCACAGGTGCAGTCGCACCGTTCAGGTTGTTCGTGACGATTCCGCACTGAGCGCTCGTGGGCGGCAATGCGGTGGCCTGCGTAGTCGTCGCCGGCTGTGTCTCGGATAGCCGGGTCTGAGCGTCGGTCACGCCGGGCTGACCTTGATCAACGGTGGGGTTCGTCGACCACTCGACGCTTGTGGCAGCAGCAGCTGGTTCGGCTGACGGGGATACGGTCTCGGCTTCTGTGCTGCTGCACCCGGTGAGGATGGCGGCCGTGATGAGGGCCAGTGCAGCAAATTCCGTGGTGGTTCGTCGATTCACGAGTACTCGCTTCTATTCCAGTCCGACAGGGAGGACGCAATGTCGAGCCCAGTGATATGTGATG
>DATCVL010000389.1:0-4822 GCA_036566865.1 Microlunatus sp. | reverse complement strand
CATCCGGAAGGTCCTGGCTGGGGAGATCCGGGCCTTGGAGCCACACACCCTGCTGCCGACCGAGCGAGACCTGGCCGCGACGCACGAAGTGTCCAGGGCCACCATCCGGTTGGCATTGGACGCCCTGACCAATGCGGGCCTGGTCTATCGGGTGCAGGGCGCAGGGACCTTCGTCTCCGGACCGAGCATCTCCAAGACCGTGTCGCTCAGCTCCTTCACCGAGGACATGGAGCTTCGGGGGATGACCCCGTCCTCCCGGGTGCTGGCCGCGGACGAGGTCGCTGCCGATCCGGCCACGGCCGACGAGCTGGGCATCCAGCCGGGCGATCCGGTGGTCCGGCTGAGCCGGGTCAGACTCGCCGACGACGAGCCGATCTGCCTGGAGACGGCGCATTTCCCCGCGGCACGGGTCCCCGGCTTTCTCGACCACGACCTGAGCGGCTCGATCTATCAGGTTCTCAACTCCTATCACCTGCGGGTGATGCGGGCAGAGCAGGTGGTCAAGGCCGTCGTACTCGATGTCGGGGACTCGGCGCTGCTCGGCACTCCACCCGGTTCGGCGGCTCTGAGGATGCACCGGATCGGGCTGGACGAACGCGATCGTCCGGTGGAGAGCACCACCTCGATCTACCGGGCCGACAGATATGACCTCAGGCTCGCCGTCCGGCGCAGCGACTGATCACAACGCGGCACTTGCCACCAAGATCAAAGAAAGGGCTTTGATGATTCGAGTCGGCATCGTGGGCACCAACACCTCCCACGCCGGAGTCTTCGCCGGGATTCTGAACGGAGCAGACGGCACGGCCGGTGCCGACCCGGATGCCCGGGTGGTCGGCGTCTGGGGCAGCGGCAAGGAAGGACTCTCGGGCCTGCACCAGACAGCCGCCGAACTCGCCGAGACGCATCGGATCGATCGGGTCGCGGCCGACCCGTCCGAGCTGATCGGAGAGATCGACCTGGCGTTGATCTTGGACGACCAGGATGGCGGGGCGATCCATCCGGACCTGGCCGAGCCCTTCCTGCGGGCCGGGTTGCCGACCTTCGTCGACAAGCCGATGGCGCTCGAGCTGGCCAAGGCGGTGGCCCTCTTCGAACTCGCCGCGCAATTCGGTACGCCGTTGATGAGCTGCTCGTCACTGCGCTTCGCCGACGAGCTGAAAGCCTTGCAGGCAACGGAACTCGGTGAGCTCAGCCTGATCACCGGCGTCGGCCCGGGGGACTGGTACAACTACGGCGTGCACACGGTGGAGGCCGCGGTCGCGGTCTACTCCGGACGGCTCGACTGGGTGCAGCAGTTCGCCGGCGCCGATCGGGATCTGACCGTCATCGGTGACGTCTCCGGGCCGAAGATCACGATCGGCACCCTGCGCGATGCGCCGACTCCATTTCAGCTGAGTGCGTACGGATCGGGCGGCACCGCACAGACCGACGTCGGCGACTACCGCGGCTTCTACACCAACACGATCAGGGCAGCCGTCGGCATGGCCGCGACCGGGCAACCGCCGATCAAGCCTCAGGACACGCTGACGGTGCTGTCGATCCTGGCTGCCGGTGAACGCTCCAGGGCCACCGGCCGGCGGATCGCCTTGGCCGACCTGCTGTCGGAGGCGAGCCGATGAGCCGACCGGGACCGCGGGTCGCGGTGGTGGGTGCCGGCAACATCGGGCGCACTCACCTGAACAGCTACCGGCAGGCCGGATGCGCGCCGATCGCGATCGTCGACGTGAATTTCGAGGCCGCGCGGTCGGTGGCACAGGAAGGCGACCTGACGCCGTACCGGGACATCAACGAGCTATTGGCCGAAGTTGATCTTGACGCGATCAGCATCTGCACTCCGCCCGCATTGCATGCCGAGATCGCGGTGCCCGCCTTGCGGGCGGGTGTCGCGGTCCTCTGTGAGAAGCCGATGGCGCCCACGATCACCGACTGCCGGACCATGATCACTGCCGCCGAATCCACCGGCGCACTGCTCACGATCGGCTTCTGTCATCGCTTCCAGCCGGAGATCGAGACGATCAGGAACCTCGTTGCACAAGGGCGGATCGGGACCCTGCTGTCCTTCCGGAATCGGTTCTCCGGGCCACTGGACGGGGTTGAGTCGCTGTGGTTCTCCCGGCCGGAGATCTCGGGCGGCGGCGTGCTGATGGACACCTGCGTGCACTCGGTCGACCTCTTCCGCTACCTGGTCGGCGAGGTCGAGCAGGTCCAGGCCGTGATGGCCAGCACCGCCACTCAGCGCGGACCGGCGGTGCCGGTCGAGGACACCGCCGTGTTGGCCCTGCAGTCGGTGTCGGGAGTACTGGGCGTGATCGAGGCCAGTTGGCGGACCGCGCCCGGGGAGGCGGTGCTCACCCTGTCCGGCAGTGCCGGCCGACTCGAGTTGGACTACGCGACCCTGCAGTTGACCCTGTACGCCGAGGACGGCAGCGCCAGTCCGATCGAGGTCGCTCGCGGTGATCGTTTTGTCCGTCAGGCCCGGCACTTCCTCGCCTGCGTGCGGGAGGCCGAGAAGCCCAGAGTGACCGCCGACGACGGGCTACGGGCGGTCGAGGTGCTCTCCCGGGCGTACGCATCGGCGGGCCGCAGTCCTTCGACCATCAGCAAACAGCGCAGCGAGGAGTCAGCATGAGTTACCTGCCGATCACCGGCACCTTCCTGGACGAGATGACCCACGACATTCCTTCCCAGAACTGGGGCCCGGTGGAGTGGGAACAGGAGTTCGACACCTTCGTCGAGGCCGGCATCGACACCGTGATCATGATCAGGACCGGCTATCTGGAACGGCTCGCCTGCCCGTCGCAGACCATCGCCGATCATCGACCGGTGCTGCCGGTCCAGGTCGATCTTGTCCGACTGTTTCTTGATCTTGCCGCCGAGCGGAGCATCGACCTCTTCTTCGGTCTGTACGACTCCGGCTATCACTGGCACCGCAACGACTGGAAGGTCGAGGTCGAGCTGAATCGGGGCTACATCCACGAGATGTTCAAGACCTACGGCGATTCTCCTGCCTTCCGCGGTTGGTACCTGCCGCACGAGACCTTCGACTCCGGTCAGCGGATCATCGACATCAACACCGCGCTGGCCCGCGAGATTCGCACCATCAGCGAGCTGCCGATCCTGGTCTCGCCGTTCTTCCACGGCCGGACCGACCAGGTCGCCGGCCCGCGCGGTTCGGCTCGCACGGTCGAGGAACATGCCCGTGCCTGGGAAGAGATCCTGGGTGCCTATGCGGGATTGGTGGACTACTGCGCCTTCCAGGACGGCACGGCCGACCTGCTGGCACTGGAGGAACTGACCAAGGCCACCGCCCAGATCGCTGCCGCCAGCGGCGTCACGCTGTGGTCCAATCTGGAGTCGTTCGACCGCGATGTGGGCATCAAGTTCCCGCCGATCGACTGGCGGAAGCTGGCTCACAAGCTGGACGTGGTGCAGCCGTACGTGGAGAAGGTGATCACTTTCGAGTTCTCCCATTTCCTCAGCCCGAATTCGATCTGGCCGTCGGCCCGCAATCTCTATCAGCGGTATCAAGATCATCTGGTGGCGCGCAGCGGCCAGCACCGATGAGCCTCCCGGTCTGCCTGGGCGTCGACATCGGCGGTTCCAAGATCGCCGCCGCCCTGGTCGACGGCGACGGCCGGCTGCTACGGCGTACCCAGGCACCGACGCCGGCCCGGGAGGGGGCGCGGCAGATCCTCCGGGCGACGATCGACTGCGCGCAATCGCTCCTGGATCGGGCCGAGGTGGCCGCGATCGGCATCGGCGCAGCGGGAGTGATCAAGGACGGCCGGGTCAGCGCGGCCACCGATCTGCTGCCCGGCTGGACCGGTGTCCGGCTGATCGACGAGCTCACCCGCGGGCTGAGGCTCGATCCCCGGATCCCGGTCCGCGCGATCAACGACGTGCACGCCCATGGTCTCGGCGAGGCCTGGGTCGGTGCCGGTGCCGGTGCCGGTAGCGACTCGATCCTGCTGGCGGCGGTCGGCACCGGACTCGGCGGCTGCCTCGTACGTGACGGGCAGGTCGTCACCGGTGCCCACGGCGCTGCCGGTCACATCGGCCACGTGCCCAGCGTCGACGCCGGCGATGCGCCGTGCAGTTGTGGAGCTCGCGGGCATCTGGAGGCGATCGCATCCGGCTACGGTCTGGTCCGGCTCTATCACGACCTCGGCGGCGATCAGTCCGCCACTGATGCCCGGGCGGTTGTCCGTGCCGCGGCCGATGATGATCTTGCCCGGCAGGCCGTGCATCGGTCGGCGATGGCACTGGGCCGGGGGCTCGGTGGGATGATCAACATCGTGGATCCGAGCACAGTGATCATTTCCGGCGGGCTGAGTGCAGCGGGCCGGCTGTGGTGGCAGACCGTACGAGGTGGAGTTGCCGAGTCGGCACTGCCGCTGTTGCGGGACGTCGAGGTGCTGCCGGCCGCACTCGGCGACGACGCGGGGGTGATCGGTGCGGCCCGGCTCGGCCACGCAGTCGTGGACAGCCGGGCATGAGTACCGAACCCCAGACCGATCCGCCCCAGACCGATCAGCGGGCCACGATCTCGGCGCTGCGCGGAGGTCTGATCGTGTCCTGCCAGGCCTACCCGGGTGAACCGCTGCGAGTGGCGAAGGTGATGAGTCTGATGGCCCAGGCCGCCGTGCTCGGCGGAGCGGTCGGCATCCGAGCCCAGGGCATCGACGACGTACGGATGGTGCACACGGCCGTATCTGTGCCGCAGATCGGGCTGTGGAAGGTGGGCGATGACGGCGTCTTCATCACGCCGACGCTGGAGCACGCACTGGCGGTTGCGCAGGCGGGTGCCGAGATCGTCGCCATC
>DATCVL010000388.1:0-3261 GCA_036566865.1 Microlunatus sp. | reverse complement strand
GTACCCCTCGATCACCTTGACCGAGAACGTCTTCTCCACTCCGTGCAGCACCTCCACCGGCATCGAGGATCCGCCCGAACAACACAGCCGCAGCGCCGAGGTGTCGTACCGATCCGGATCCTTGACGGCCAGCAGGGCCATGTACATCGTCGGCACGCCGAGGAAGACGGTGACCTTCTCCTGCTGGACGATCTGCAGCGCCTGCTCCGGATCGAATTTGGGTAGCAACGCCAAGGTCGAGCCCGCGTAGAGGGCCGAGTTCATCGCACACGTCTGGCCGAACGAATGGAACAGTGGCAGTCCGCCGAAGATCACGTCCTCCGGTCCGCTTCCGGCCAACGTCTCCACATTGGTCCGGGCATTGGAACTGATGTTGCGGTGGCTGAGCTCGGCGCCCTTGGGTCGGCCGGTGGTGCCCGAGGTGTACAAGATCACCGCAGTGTCGTCCGCGGCCCGGTCGACGACGCTGGTGTCAGGTTCCTGACCAGCAAGAAGTTGATCGAATTCGCCCGGCACCACGGTGATCACATCCGTGCCGGTGTCCTTGGCGGCCAGCTCGGCATCCGGTCCGAAGAGGTTGAGCACCACCGCGACCCGACAACCGGAGTCCTGCCAGATGTAGGAGATCTCGCCGGCCTTCAACAGCGGGTTGCTCGGCACCACCACCGCGCCGAGACGGAGGATGCCGTAGTAGACGATCGGGAAATAGGCAACGTTGGGCATGATCAACGAGACATGATCACCGGGGCCGACACCGTGGGCCTTCAGCAGACTCGCCGCCCGGCCGGCCGCATCGTCCAGAGCCCGGAAGCTCACCGTCACCGGCCCCTGCTTGATCGCCGGGGCGTCGGGAGTCTCCGCCGCCCACTGGGCCAACCAGTTGACCAGATTGGCCGATTCGTCTGCCGTCTGCGGGGTGCCGGGGGCCGGTTGTGGAGAACGGGCCGGGGCTTCGTCGCCTGCCATGCGAGGACTGTAATCGTCGGTCCGGAGCTTGTCAGCCGACAGCTGGAATCTCAGCTCGTCCGCGGCTGCCCGGCCGATAGAATCAGCGCCCGGGCGTCGCGGCCCTGGTCGACGAGCTGTCTTGAGCTGAATCCCACTCTCCCCGAATCGAGGACTGACGACACCATGAGCCTGGCTGACCTGTCGCCGGCAGAATTGTCCGTGCTGCATGAGGAATTGACCACTCGCTATGCCGAGCTGAAGGACGCCGGGCTGAAGCTCGACCTGACCCGCGGCAAGCCGTCGGCCGAGCAACTCGATCTGTCCGACGAACTGCTCGGCCTGCCCGGCCTGGGCCACAGCATCGACGCGGCCGGCACCGACGTACGCAACTACGGGGGGCTGCAGGGACTGGCGGAGATCCGGCAGATCTTCGGTGACCTGCTGGGCATCCCGGCCGGTCAGTTGATCGCGGCCGACAACTCGAGCCTGTCGATCATGCACGACAGCCTGACCTTCGCCCTGCTGCACGGTCGCCCGGGCGGTGGGCCCTGGGCGCGGCTGCAGGCCCGTGGCGAAACGATCAAGGTGCTCTGCCCCACTCCCGGCTATGACCGGCACTTCATGCTCAGCGAAGCGCTCGGCTTCCAACTGGTTCCGGTCGAGCTGAGCGTCGACGGCCCGGACCTTGAAACGATCAAGAAGCTGGCTGCCGAAGACCCGCTGGTTAAGGCGATCTGGGTGGTGCCGACGTACGCCAACCCGAACGGCGCGGTCTACGGCCAGGACGTCACCCGCGAACTGGTGTCGATGCCGACGGCCGCCGACGACTTCACGATCTTGTGGGACAACGCGTACGCCGTCCATCACCTGACCGACGACGAGGTCACCCCGGTCGACGTGCTCGGGCTGGCCGCCGAGGCCGGCCATCCGGATCGGGTCTTCGTGTATGCATCCAGTTCCAAGATCACCTTCGCCGGGGCCGGGGTCTCCTTCTTCGGGGGCTCACCGGCGATCATCGACTGGTATCTGGCAAATCTCTCCAAGCGCACCATCGGCCCGGACAAGATCAACCAGCTCCGGCATGCGCTGTACCTGAAGGATGCCGACGGCGTACGGGCACTGATGCGCCGGCACCGCGCGATCATTGCGCCGAAGTTCGCTGCTGTGGAAGAGATTCTTCATGATCGACTCGGTGATCACGAGGTGGCCAGCTGGACTGAACCGCACGGCGGCTACTTCATCAGTCTTGATGTTGCCGAGGGCACCGCCACCGAGGTGGTCCGGCTGGCCAAGGACGCCGGCATCGCCCTCACCCCGGCCGGCTCGGCCTACCCCTACGGCAACGACCCGGCCGACAAGAACATCCGGATCGCCCCGACCTTCCCGCCGCTGGACCAGGTGAAGGCCGCCATCGACGGCCTCTGCACCTGCGTCCTGCTCGCCGCGGTGACGAACCGAGAAGCCGCCTGACGCAAATCGACAGGCGCAGGAGGGGAGCGCGGTCTAGGCTGCTCTGCTTGTGAGCGCACTGGTGGATCGGATCGTCCCGTCCAGGATGGGGCGGAGCTTCCGCTGGTTGCTCGCCTCGTCCTGGACCAGCAACATCGGCGACGGCATCGCGCTCGCTGCCGGGCCCCTGCTGGTGGCCTCGCAGACCGATTCCGCGTTCATCGTCGCGCTGGCCGGACTGTTGCAGAAGCTGCCCTGGTTGGTCTTCGGGCTCTGGGCCGGGGCACTGGCCGATCGGCTGGACCGCCGCAAGGTGGTGATGATCGCCGACACCCTGCGGGCGGGTGTGATCGCCGTGCTCTGCGTGACGATCGTGACCGGTCACGTCAACATCGGCCTGGTCATGATCACCATGACCCTGTACGGGGTTGCCGAGGTGTTCGCCGACACGACCACCTCGACGCTGCTGCCGATGATGGTGGACAAGCGCGACCTCGGTACCGGCAACCAGCGTCTGCAGGCCGGGTTCCTTACCTGCAACCAACTCATCGGGCCGCCGGTCGGGGCATTCCTGTTCGCTGCCGGGATGGCCTGGCCGTTCCTGGTCCAGGTGCTCTGTGTCCTGCTGGCGGTGCTGTTGGTGTCGCGGATCGCGACCTCCCAGGCGAACTCCGCCGATCCGGCCGCGGTGACCCAGGACCGTACGCATGTCCGCCGCGACATCGTCGAGGGGCTGCGCTGGATTGCTCAGCACGCCGCGGTCCGGACGCTGGCGTTGGTGATCTTGGTCTTCAACGTGACCTGGGCGGCGGCCTGGTCGGTGCTGGTGCTGTGGTCGCGTGATCACCTCGGCATGAGCGAGAC
>DATCVL010000387.1:0-1959 GCA_036566865.1 Microlunatus sp. | reverse complement strand
GCTCGCCCACGGCGGCCGCGTCCGAATCGGCGACCGCCTCGGCAGTGCCGAAGATCAAGGTGCACGTCCTCGGTGCCGTCCGGAGCCCCGGTGTGGTCGCGCTGGCTCCGCAGGCTCGGGTCCAGGACGCGCTCGAGGCGGCCGGTGGGGCCAGGCGGTCGGCCGAGCTGGGCGACCTGAATCTTGCCCAGCAGTTGGCGGACGGGCAACAGCTCTTCGTGTCCCGGGACCCGGATCGCACCGAGCTGCGTGAGCCGGGGACCTCCACGACGACCGGCAGCGTCGCGGGGTCGACCCGATCCGGTGCGGGTGGCAACGGTATGACGACCGCTGGTGCGCCGCAGACCAAGATCAATCTGAACACCGCCACTGTGCAGGAGCTTGATCAACTGCCCGGTGTCGGCCCGGTGACTGCGCAGAAGATCCTCAGCTGGCGTGATCTGCACCAACGGTTCACCTCGGTGCAGGAGCTGCAGGAGGTCGATGGCATCGGCCCGAAGACGTTCGCCGATCTGGAGCCGTTGGTGACGGCGCCATGATCGCGACGGGGCAGCAGACCGACCGCAGGGGCCGGGCCGGCTCCGCAGTCGAGAGCGCGCTGGCCGGTGGCATCCGGGAGCGAGGCGACGAGACTCGTGATCGGGACGACCCCGCGAGGGCGAGGGAGGATGAGCGGCCCGACCACCGGCTGATCCCGGTCGCGACGGCGGCCTGGGTCGGCAGCTGGCTCGGCACCTCGGGCGAGTTGAAGTTGATCATGGTCGGCGCGGGCCTGGTGCTGCTGACGCTGATCGCGGTTGCGATTCGACGGTCCTGGCTGCTCGGGTCGACCGCGATCACGCTGGCAGGAGTGCTGACGGTCGGGTGCCTCCACCAACTCGCCCTGTCCGGTACCCAGGTCAGCCGGCTCGCCCGTTCGGGTGCGGTCGTCACCGTCGACCTGGTGATCACCGACGATCCGAGCGCGCAACCGTCGGACGGGATCCGACCGCCGTACCTGACCGTGCACGGGACCGTGCTCCGGTTGACCGGTCGCGGTCAGGACTGGCGGGAGCGGGCACCGGTGTTGATCACGGCCAGTGGCGATGCAACTCGGTCCTGGCAGCAGCTCCCGGTCGGCAGCACGGTGCGGCTCACCAGTCGGCTGGATCGGGCCCAACCGGGATCGGACGTCGCGGCCGTGGTCCGGGCGATCGGACCGCCGACGATCACCAGCCGGCCGGGCATCAGCGCCCGGCAGATCGAAAGGGTTCGTGCCGGACTGCGCCGAGCGGTCGCCCGCGGGACACCGGATCAACGTGCGCTGGTGCCGTCCCTGGTGCTGGGCGACACGGCCGGCATCACGCCGCAGATCAAGGCGGACTTCCTGGCCACCGGGCTGACCCATCTGACCGCGGTGTCCGGAGCGAACCTGGCGATCCTGATCGCCTTCCTGATGATCATCGCGCGCTGGCTGGGCGTTCGCGGCTGGTGGCTGCGGGTGGTCGGTCTCGGCGCGGTGGTGGTGTTCGTGATGCTGTGCCGGACCGAACCGTCGGTGCTGCGAGCGGCGGCGATGGGGCTGGTCGCGCTGGCGGCGCTCGGCATGTCCGGTCGTGCCAGGGGGCTGCGCAGCCTCTGGGTGGCGATGCTGATCCTCTTGATCATCGACCCGTGGCTCGGTCGTTCGCTCGGCTTCGCGTTGTCGGTGTTGGCGACCGGCGGAATCATCTGGTGGGCGGGGCGCTGGGTGCGGGCCATGCGGCGCTGGTCGCCGCGGATCGTGGCGGAGTCGATCGCGGTGCCGCTGGCGGCGCACCTGGCGACTCTGCCGTTGGCCGCAGCAATCTCCGGCCAGGTGAGCATGATCGGGATCCTGACCAATGCGGTTGCCGGTCCGTTTGTCGGTCCGGCAACGGTGCTCGGCTTCGCGGCGGCCGGTTCGTCCTTGCTGAGCAGCACATTGGCGGGTTGGGTCGG
>DATCVL010000386.1:0-16737 GCA_036566865.1 Microlunatus sp. | reverse complement strand
ATCCTGTTCTACGGCGGGCCGGGCATGTTCAAGGCGTACATCACCATCCGGACCGCGAACGCCTGGACGCACGTCTGGGCCTACCACGCGATTGCGCCGCACACCCTGCTGGATACCCCCATGTTCGTCCGCATCTTCGGCATCCGCTAGCAGGGGTCAGCATGATCACCCCAGTCGACCATGATCAACCCAGTCGACCATGATCAACATCGACCATGATCAACTCGGCAGCGGTGATCATGAATTCAGCTCTACAGCAGGTGCAGGCCGCGGGCGATGCTCAGGGCTTCGCTGCGGCGAGATGCGCCGAGTTTGGCGTACAGATTGGACACGTGGGTCTTCACCGTGTTCTCGGAGACAAAGAGTTCGGCACCGATGTCGGCGTAGGTCGCGCCCCGGGCCAGCTCGCGCAGGACATCTCGTTCGCGCGAGCTGAGAGTCGGCCGGACCGGGCTCGCGCTGGTGTTGGCACGTTCCCGGGGAGAGGCCGTCATCGATGCGGTGCGGACGGTCAGGTCGGGCAGCCCCTGCATGGCGTCGGCCAGCTCGCCCACCCACGGCAGCGAGCTCTGCTGCCGCAAGGCGGTCAACAGGTCCTGCATCGGTGTGCCCTGACGGCACCAACCCAGGAACGGCAGCGCATTGCGGCGGACGGCTGTTTCTGCGGCCGCCAACTGCAGATGCTTGAACGACTGCTCGGAATCGCCGATGGCGGCACGGATCTGGGCGGCACAGGTCAGCGCCATCACCCGGGTGTTGCGGGTCCGGACTTCTGCGTCGACCGCAGCCTCGAACGCGTCCAGAGCGGTTTGGCGATCACCCGCCAGGTCGGCCCGGAAGCCGGTGATCAACTCGGCCTCACCGACCAGCCCAAGATCACGAAGCTGCGACTCCGCCGTCCGCAGCCACTCCGTATCGCCGGCCAGTGACGCCAGCGTGGAACGCTCGATCAGCAGCGCCGCCCGCAGGTGCAACGGGAGCTCGTGGGCGACCGGGAGATCAAGCGGCAGCGCCAGCAACTCCTCGGCTGCGGTCAGCGAGGTCTGGGCAGCGCGTTCCCTGGCCTCGTACACCCGGGCCCAGTAGCGCGCACACAGATCCGCCGGGTGCTGTCGCCCGATCGCCGAACCGAGGTCGACCGGCCGTCGAAGCCAACTGATGTCGGCAGACTGTGCCAACCGCTCGGCCAGGCCGGCCAGCGCCGAGCTGAATTCGTGCGGCTCGTACGGACTGTCGGCGTTGACCTCGGCGGCGAGCTTGCCGCAGGTGTGCTCGCGCCCGAGCATGTACTGGGTCAGCGCAAGCATGCTCGTCGCCGATGCGGCCAGCGGTGACAACCGGGAGCTGTTTCGGCAGAGCCCGACGGCCGCGGTCAGATTCACCTCGGCCCGGTCGAGCTCACCCAGCCAGTTCTGGGTCGCCCCCAGCTGGATCAGCAGGATGGCCAGCGATGCGGTCTGCGATGTCTCGCCCTGGTCCGCATTCGGTTCGAAGCCCGCGACCTGTTCCTGACCGACAGCGACTGCCTTCGGCATCGACTCCAGGCCGAGCCGGGCCCGCATCAGTCGCGCGGTCGCCGATTCCATGTTGTCGGGCCGGTCGGCCCGATCGTCGATCACCCGGTCCAACCAGTGTTTGGCGCCGTCGACATCCCCGACCGACCACCGTTCCAGACCGATCGGGAACCAGGTTCGCGGGTCCGCGTTCACGCTCTCCGGATGCAGCCGGACGAAGCGGGCGATGGACCGGCCGTGTCCGCAGGTCACCATGGCGACGCCGTCGGTTGCCAGCAGTTCCGTCGCCTGGTCGATCTGATTGATGGTCAGCAGCCGTTCGAACGCCCGATCGGTGACGTTGCGAGCCAGATCCAGCGCTACCGCACGAGCCACCGTGCCGCGGGCTTGTTCGACGTCGACGCCTCCGGCAACCAGGCGCCGACGGACGACCTCGGACAGCAGCGGGTGGATCCGGTACCAGCCGTTGTCGAGCGCGTGATCCGGCACAACAGTGCCGGCCGGCCGACTGACCCGGGTCACCAGCAGTCCATCGGCGGCGAGGTCCGCCAGCAGGTCGGCGGCCTGAGGATCGCGGGAGAGGTGGGTAGCCGTCTCACCGGTGACCAGACGCTCACTGCCGACACAGAGCAGCAGATGCCGTTGTCGATGGGAGAGCGACGCCAATACTTCACTGGCCGCACGGTCAGCGAACCGTGCATCGCCCTGGGCGAATTGACGTGCCGCCTCGACCGGGTCCGGCATCGTCCTGACCGCGCGGGCGGCCAGCACCACGGCCGCACACCAGCCGTCGGCGCGATCCATGATCGCTCGCGCCACCTCGGCATGGTCGGTGCCCGCGTGCTGGCTGATCAGGGTCGTGGCCTCGGTGTCGCCGAGCCGGAGCACGTCGCCGCGCAGGATGGTCAGGTCGCCGAGCAGTTCGGGCACCAGGCTGGTCTGCAGGAGGTCCCAGCGGCTGAGCAACAGGACCCGCACCGAAGCCGGATCGCGATTGAGGCGATCCTCGATCAGGCGAACGGTGGACGATGGCAGCTTCTGCGCGTCGTCGATGATCAACAACTGCGGCGGACCGCTCGCTGTCGCGCTCTCCGCGACAGCGCTGCGGTCGCTCGCCGGCCCCAACGGCAGCGCCGCGGCGCCGCGGTCCATCACGGCGGACACTCGGCGCGGTCCCCAGGACAAGCTGCCGTCGATCCAGATCACTTCCGACGGCCAAATCGATTCGGTCGGCCCGATCATTTCCTCGGGCTGGTCGGAGTTCTTGATGGTACGAAAACGCCGTCGCACCCAACCGGCGACACCCAACGTTTTTCCGGCGCCGCCGGGTGCGACGAGCACTGTCAGCGCTGACTCGGTTGCCTGGTCGAGTTGCTGCCAGAGGAATTGGCGCGGTACGTAGGCCCGGGGCAGCCGCGGTGGCGTGCCGGGGTCGAGTCGGTGCTGATAGTTGAAATGGATTGAATCTGTCGGAAGCGGTCGGAAATCAGTGCTCATCCAAAATCCTGGCGTTTCGTCGGGGGAGACAGCCTGAACCTATTTCAGAACGACACTATAAAACAGCCCGGCCGGTAGAGACATCGCCTGATCGATTGCTGAATTCGACCCTGCGCGGACCGCCGTCCCGGCCACGTAATGCCTAGTCGGTCCGGGGAAACGGGATCGGTCCGGAGACGGTCCTCGAGATGTTCTGGTGGTGCGGAGATCGTGAACGCCGGCACCCTCCGAGCTGCCGATTCACCCGTTATGGGTGAGACCGTGGTGCGGCCGAACCACGATGCGTCCGCCTCTGCGAGCTGTTCGGACTCCGGTAGCCCGAACTCTTCGTCTAGCTGTAACGTCGCTGCAATCATCGGGTGTTTGTTGCGTTTGGAACGTTCCATCCGGACCCTGATTGTTGGCCGCTTCAGCGACACCTTTCTGCTTGCGTGCGGCGTCATTCTCGGTGATTGTCTCCGCCGCGGTGCTACTGGGATTCGGGTGGTTGTCCCTCGGTTGTTGACTGCTGCTGAACCGAGCCCCTGGCGGTGATCAGCTCGAGCGCCGCATCCACCGTCGGCGTCACCAGACCGGCTTGTTGCCGATCGGCGAACCAATGCGAGCGGAACAGCAGACCCGTCGTCCGACGGGAGAAGGACGCGAGGATCAAGGTCGTGCCGTCCCGGTCGAGGTCCTCGGCGAGATCGCGGAAGGTGTCCAGCATCGGCACGGTGACCTCGTGGACCGAGGATCCCTCCAGGACGACCCAGCGGGTTGTGTCGGATGACCGGGCCGCCTGCAGCACCGCATCGGCGGTGATCTGTGTGTTGCCCGCGTACAGGGCTCCGTCCAGGTGCAACAGCAGGACCCCTTCGGGCACCCGTTCCTGCCGGTGAGCGCTGGTATCGTCGCGGCCGCCCGTGGCGTCCAAGTCGTCCACGTCATCGGGCTCGCCGGTGGTCCAACCGCCGTTCGGCGCGGGGTAGAGCGGCCGGACCCGGGAACGATTCACGCTGCGAACCACCAGCACCAGGGTGAGGATGACCCCGACCGCGACGCCGAGCAGCATGCCACCGGTCAGGCCGATCGCGGCGACGACGATCGCCACCCACAACTCCGCCTTGTCGATGCGGGCGTAGCGGAAGAAGTCCGACGGATCGAGCAACCCGAGCACCGCCACCATGACCATCGCCGCCAGCACTGCCTCGGGTAGATCGGCCAGCAACGGCGCCAGGAACAGTGCGACCAAGATCGCCAGCACAGCCGTGATCAACTGGGCGAGCTGGGTCTTGGCTCCGGCGCGCAGATTGACCGCCGATTGGGAGAAGCCTCCGGCCGGCGGCAACGTCTGGGTCAGGCCACCGCCCAACGAGGCTGCACCAGTGGCCAGCAGTTCCTGGCTGACGTTGATCGGCGGCTCGTCCTTGCCCCGGTTGGTGCGCGCGACCAGGACCGTCTCCATGAATGCCATGACGGCGATCGCCATCGCACCCGGCATCAGATCCAGTACGTCGCCGGCGACCGGGAGCTTCGGCAGTGGCAGTCCGGTCGGCACCTCGCCGATCAGCACCAGCCCGCGACCGTCGGATCGATCCTCGATCGAGGTGGTGGCCACCAGCAGGATGCCGGCGACGACCACTACCAACGGACCGGGAACCAACGGGGCCAGCCGACGCAGCACCAGCAGCACCACGATGGTGCCGGCACCCACCAGGATCGTGATCAGATCGGCGTGCGGGACCTTGCTGATCGCGTCGGCGAGTTTGCCGAAGAAGCCGCTGTCACCTTCATGGGCGGAGACGCCGAGCAGTGCCGGCAGCTGGCTGGCGGCGACGGTGAGGCCGACGCCGACCCGGATCCCGGTCAGCGTCGCGGGGGAGATGATCTCGACCAGCGAACCGAGTCGGAGCAGCCGCATCAGCAGCAGACAGATGCCGACCATGAAGGTCAGCGTGAAGGCGGCCCGCAGCAGGTCGTCGGGTGAGCGGTCGGCATCGTTGGGCAGGCCGGCGAGGGTGGTCGCGACCAGCACCGCGATGGTCGAGGTGGTGGACACGCTGAGCGCCCGCGCACCTCCCAGCAGTGCGTAGATGATCATCGGCGCCATGCAGGTGTACAGACCGACCTGGACCGGAAGGCCGGCGATCGTGGCGTAGGCCATCGCCTGCGGAATGACGACAGTGCCGGCGGCCAGCCCGCCGATCACATCACCGCGCAGCCAGCTCCGCCGATAGCCGCGCAGGGACGGCAGGAACCAGGCGGTCTTGGCCGCCGAGCCGGACCGGTGCGCAGTGTCGAGATTGGCCACACCTCAGCACACTGCACAGGAACCGTGTCGAACCTCACCCGAGTCGGGTGAGCCAGCGCGACTGCCGCTCTCGCTACGTCCGTTCCACGGCGGCAGGGGAGGGCTGGACGGCAGCAGCGAAAAATGATCTTGGTACGCAAACAGCCGCCGGCGCCCCGCGCGGGCACCTTCGGCTGTTGGGTGGAGAGGTGGTGGTCGAGGGCTGCCGCTCAGATCGACCGTCTACTTGAGGAAGTGGTCGATCAGCTTCATGATCGCGTACGCCCCGCCGGCGAACGCACCGGCAACGACGGCCAGCGTCAGGGCAATCGCGAGCACGCCCTCCAGAGCCGTGGTGGCGACTCGCGGACCGGGGCGATAGCGACGCGATTCCGGTCGCAGCGGCTGCCCTGAATCCGTACCGGATACGTGTGCCATCGATCTACCCTTCCCGCTCATCGTTCGGGCGAGTGCCTTCCCGGGCCACCTCTCGGTGCCGAGTGATCACGCGACTTGCCCTGCTCCGCCTTCGAGCCTTGCTGCTCTTCGAGTTTTGCCCGCCGAGGGTGCAGCCCGCTGACCTGTAGTGAAATTGTTGCCGAAATGACAGGGCCACCGCCCGGGTACAACGTCCTGAGCGGTGGCCTGATCATCAGAGATTGGTCAGTCCTGGAAGACCTGCCGCAGTGCGGCTTCCTGCTCACCCGACAGGTTGGTGAAGATCAGGTCGGTCGGCGCGTGGCCGGCGAAGGCTTCCTTGACCTTGTCCATCACGGCATCGGAGGTCATCACGAACAGCGCCGAAGTGCCTGGCGTTACCTGGTCGCGGACCCGGTTGATGAAGCCGTCGTCGATGCCGACGTCGGTGAGCGATCCCGCCAGTGCGCCGGTGGCGGCGCCGATGGCAGCACCCAACAGGGGAACGAAGAAGATGAGGCCGAAGAGCAGGCCCCAGAAACCGCCGCCCAGCGCTCCGGCACCCTTGGTCGAGTTCAGCTGGTGGGTCTTGGGCTTCTTGGCACCCGGCTCCCAGGCCACCGTCGCGGCGTCATGCACCGTGATGATGTTCTCCCGGTCCAGTTGCTTGAGCGTCTCGGACGCCTGCTCGGCCCCCAGCGGCGAATCGAATTTCCAGACTGTCAATGTGGCTTGTGCCATGTGTACTCCCTACGTGGTTCGAGTAGCCCGAGCCGATCGAGCAGGTGTCAGCTGGATCGATCGGGCTCCTTGCGATCAGCATCGTCGGTGGGTGTCTGCGGGAACTCACCCGTTCTCGGTGAACCTTGATCATCTTCGATCCCGACCGAGGCGATGGCTTCGTCGAGGGTCCGTCGGAGCTGCGGCTCGTCCCCGACCTCGGCGGTGGCCAGCACGTCGCGTACCTGCCCGACATTGCCGGCCAGCATCAGGTCGACGCCCTGCGCCTTCAGTTCCGAACGCAGTTGGACGAGCATCTGGACCGCGGTGACGTCGATCGAGGGTGTACTGCGGCCGTCGATGATCACCAGACGAAGATCATCGACGTCCGACGCCATCGTCTTGATCTGATCGCGGATGTAGTCCGCGTTGGCGAAGAACAACGCCGCCTCGATCCGGACCGCGAGGACTCCGGGCATGGTCGGATAGTCAGGGTGCCGGCTGACATCGACCCAGAGCCGCGGATCGCGTCCGACCGGGGCGAGTCGGGCGACGTGCGGTCGGGCCGTTCGGGCGACCAACAAGGCCAGCGATACGCCGATGCCGATGATCAAACCGGGCAGCGTGTCGAGGACCAGGACGCCGATCAGGGCCGCCAGGGCGCCGACGAAGTCGACTCGCGCGGTGAGCTGATAAGCCTTGGCCAGCTTGGTGTTTCGTACCCGCCACAGGCTGCGCAGCGCCTTGAAGTTGATCAGTTCGAGGACAGCGGCGATCACGATCGCAGCCAGCGTCGCCTCGGGCAGTTTCTCGAAGATTCCGGTCAGGAACAGCAACGTCAAGATCGTCAAGATCGACGCGGTGATCGCTGAGACCTGCGACTTCGCACCGGCGGATCCGTTCACTGCGGTCTTGGAGAGGCTGCCGTTGACGACCATCCCGGAGACCAGGCCGGCACCGAGGTTGCTGACACCAAGGCCCAACAGTTCGCGGTTCGGATCGATGTCGTAGCCCTCCTTGGCCGCGTACGTCTTTGCCGCACCGAGTCCTTCGGCGAAGCCGAGCAACATCACGCCGACAGAGGGGCCGAGAAGATCAAGGAAGTCCTTGCCACTGACGTCGGGCAGACCGAACTGCGGCAGCCCGGAATCGATGTGACCGACGATCGCCAAGCCGTGCGTGTCAAGACCGAAGAGCGCCACCGCGCCGATACTGGCCAGGGCGACCAGCAGCGATCCCGGCAGCAACGGGATGAACCGTTTGAGCACCAGCACCGCCACCAGGCAGATTCCGCCGACCAGGATGGTGAGACCGTCGATGTCGCCGAGCTGCTTGATCACGCTGACGAGCTTCTCGAAGAAGTTGCCTGAACCCTTGTCGATCCCCAGCAGGGCAGGCACCTGGCCGATCATGATCGTCAACGCCATACCGATGATGAAGCCCTTGAGTACGGGCTCGGAGATGAACGATGCGACGAACCCCAGCCGTAACGCTCCGGCCAGCAACGCGACGATGCCGGTGGTCAGCGCCAGCGCCGTGCTGAGCGCGATGTAGGCGGCAGTGTCGCCCTTGGGTGCAACCAGCGCGACCACACCGGCCGAGAGTGCTGCGGTGGCCGACATCGGGCTGACCACCAGTTGCCGAGACGTGCCCAGCAGCGAGTACAGCAAGAGCGACGGCACCGCTGCGTACAGACCGGCAACCGGCGGCACCCCGGCCAGACCGGCGTAGGCCAGGGACTCGGGAATCAGCACCGCCCACACCGTCAGCCCGGCCACCAGATCGTGCGGGACGTTCTTGGTGCGGAAGCCGACATAGGACGGCGCGAGGATCCGGGTCACACCAGCACCTCCAGGTGTCTTCGTGCAGTCGCGTGTTGTGGCACGAGGGGGTACGGCCACACCGATCACTTTCCAGTCCGGACGGTAGAGCGGACGGCACCCCCGGCAGGTCACCCAGATCAGGTGACCCGCCGATCCGGTCGCCGGTGCGCGCCGGACGATCCGCTCTCCTTGCGCGGTGAGGTGCTAGTCCTGGCGATGTTTGCGGCGATGGCGCGCGTACTGGACCCGGTGCCCGACCACGGTCAGCACGATCCAGCCGGCGGTCAGCACCAGGGCTCCGACGGTCGTCTCCGGGCGCCAGAGATTGCGGAAGAGCTCCGGACCGATCCGGCCCAGACCGGACAGCACCAGCGCCGCTCCGGCGAAGGCGGTGGCCCAGCGCAGGAAGCGTTGGCGCCAGTGGTTGGCGATGAAGCCGCCGATCAGCCCGGCGGCCGGGACGACGATGACAGCGAGCAGCCAGCTGTGACCGGCACCGTTGAACAGCACGAACGCCTTGGCGCCGATGATCGCCCCGACACAGACGCCGCTGATGAAGAACATGAAGTGGGTGAGCAGCAGTGCGCAGAGCAGCGCCAGCGCCGCACCGGCGCAGGCCACCAGCAGGGTGAGGGTGATGCTGGCGTTCAGCGCTTCCGCGAGCAGCCAGGCAGCGCCGAAGCCGGCCAAGGCAATGGCCAACCGCACCGAGACCGTACCGAGGAAACACAACGCCAGGCCGACCAGCAGCAACACCAATCCCGACATCTGATCTCTCTCGACGTGCCAGCAGGGGCGCGGTTGAGGCGCAGGGGCAGCCTGGCCCGACCGAGTACGGCGTCGCTTCGCCCGATTCCGGTGAGGGAGCTGGACTGCGCCGAACGTAGCGTGATTCTCAGCTAGAACTGAGATTTGGCGGTACGTGCGGCGATTCCGTACGAGATGCCCATCAGATGACCGGCCCGGGGCGGCGAGTGACCGGCTGGGCGGTCCTTTCAGCGGAGGACGCATGGGTCAGGTAATCGGCGACATCCTGCCGGTGGCGTTGGGGGTCGCGATCTCCCCGATGCCGATCATGGCCGTGATCCTGATGCTGATGTCGGCACATGGCCGCGGATCCTCGGTTGCCTTTCTTTTCGGCTGGGTGCTGGGCATCGCCGCCGTGCTCACCGTCGTCACCCTGGTCGTCGGTCCGACCACCGGCTCTGGGGATCAGGGGCCGTCGACGGTTGCGTCGATCGTCAAGATCGTCCTGGGTGCGGCGGCACTGGTGCTGGCGGTCCGGCAATGGCGGAGCCGCCCCAAGGCCGGCGAGACTCCCGAGCTGCCGAAATGGATGGCGGCGATCGACCAGGTGACAGCAGCCAAGGCCTTCGGGCTGGGTGCGTTGCTGTCGGCGGTCAACCCGAAGAACCTCACCCTCTGCCTGACCGGCGGCGTCGCGATCGGTTCGGTCGGGTTGTCGGCCGGCGAGGCCGCGATCGCGATCGCGATCTTCGTGGTCATCGGGAGCTGCACGGTGGCTATCCCGGTGCTCGGATTCCTGGTGGCGCGGGAGAAGGTGCAGCCCAAGCTGGACGAACTCCGAGGCTGGTTGGGCGTGCACAACGCGGCGGTGATGTCGGTTGTGCTGCTGGTGATCGGGGTAACGATCGTCGGCAAAGGTGTGGCCGGACTGTGAAGGCCGTGCCCGTGATGACTGGATTGTGATGACTGGACTGTGATGGACGAGTCAGTGAAAGCCCCGATGGGCAACGCTGGAGAACGGGGCAGGTGTTGGTGATGTCGAAGATGCTGATCCGGGTGGACACAGAACTGACCGACGAGTTGGTGAGCGCCTACCCGTACCTCACGGCCCGACATCAACGGGCCTCGACCACGCTCACCGGAGAGGTCGCCGATCAACAGGAACTGCAGGGATTGCTGTCCCTGTTGGATTCTTTGGGGATCTCGGTGCTCGAGGTGGTCACCATTCCGGACGAGGACTGAGCCGGCCGAAGCTCGGGGCGGCCGACTCAGGCGAGCCGACCGTCGCCGCGGATCTCACTCGGTGGGTTGCGGCGAGAGCCGATGGACGGCGTCGGGTTCGGACCGCCGTCCGCGCCGGGTCGCATCGGCCAATGCATCCTCGGTGGACTTGCCGACAACCTCGGATGCGGGATAGATCCGCACGTCCGCGACGAGCGAGGACTCCTCGTTGATGTGCCACTGGGACAGCAGTTCCGATCGCACTCCGGTCAGATACAGCTCTCCACCGACCGACTCCAAGCTGTGGGCGTAGGTCGCCATCACCTTCAGGAAGGTCGCTCCCAGCGTGCTGCGTCCTCGCAGCCGCAAGATCACCACCGGGCCGGGTGCGTTCGGATCCTCGCTCCCGATCGGCCGAGGTAGCCGTCGCTGAAGCGTGCGGGCGCCGGCGAAGAACATCGATCCGTACGGATTCAGCACGATGACCTCGCCCGGGCCGACCGTTGCCGGGGCCGGGCTCTCGATCACCCGACCGTCCTCGTCACGGCGCATCCGGACCAGCCTGAGATCGAGGCTTTCCTGATTCAGCTGCATGATCAACGACGCCACCACCCCGATCCCGACAGCCTGGGCAACCGGCAGCGCCAGCACCGCAATGAAGGTGGCAACCGCGCCGACCGAAGGAATGATCCCGGCCCGAACCGTGGCGACCAGATCATGCGGGCGGATGCTGCTCGCACCGGCGTAGATCAACACCGCGGCCAGGGTCGGCATCGCCACCTCACCGACCACCCGGGAGAAGATCACCAGGATCGCGGCCATCCACAGCCCACACCAGATCGCGGCCCATCGGCTACGAGCCCCGGCGGTCACGTTCAATGCGGTCTGACCGACGGATCCGCCGACCGGCATGCCGCCGACCGCGGCGGCGCCGGCGTTGGACAGGCCCTGGGCGACCACATCACGACGCAGGGATGACACCGTCCCGTCGGAATTCGGCGCGGCCTCGGCAACACCTGCTCCCTGGATGATCACCAGTGCAGCAACCGCGATGGCACCGCCGAGCAGGCCCGGTGTGAAGAGGCCGAAGTCCGGCAGCTGCGGCAACGGCAGACCGTGCGGGATCGCCCCGCCGTCCTTCACCAGAAGGACATCGCCGGCACCGAGCAGATGCACCGCGACCGTGGGCAGGATCAGCGCAGCCAGCGAACCGAGTACCGCCAGCTTGGTGCGCCCGAACAAGATCAACAAGAGCAACGCGATCACACCCGACAGCGCGGCAGGCACTGTGATCGAACCAAGATGGGTGATCACCTGCCAGGCCTTCGCCACCGGTACGCCGCCGGAGACCTCGACGCCGAGCAGATCAGGAAGCTGACTGAGCACGATGTTCACCGAGATGCCGGCCAGGAAGCCCAGCATCACCGATTGGGAGACGTAGCGGATGTAGCGGTTGAACTTCAGCAGCGCGGCGATGATCAACACTGCTCCGGCCATCCCGGTGAGCAAGATCATCGCTGCCGGGCGTTGGTCCGCCGGGTAGTCCGCTATGGACGATCCGGCAGCCAAAGATGCGGCGCCGGTGGTGGCGATGATCATCATCCTGGTGGAGCTGGTCAGGCCGCCGACCAGCGGGCCGGCAAGGCTGGCGTACAAACCCTGTGCCGGATTGACCCCGGCCAGCACGCCCGCCGCCATGCCGTCCGGGACGGAGGAGATCGCCCCGGTGAGACCGGCCAGCAGATCACGCAGGATGGTGCGCCTGCCCGGCTTCAGCTCCCGCGCTTGGCCGTGCAGCCAACGGCCGACCCGGTCCTGTGCACGGTCGAAACGATCTTGGTACAGCTGGGTCGTGCTCGGCTCACCGGGATCGGAGTCGTGATGGCCGGCCGGTGGGTGGCCTGTCACGAGGTTTCGGCGGCCGGGGTCTCCGATCCAGCCGATTCCGTGCTGGCGGCACGATTGGCGCGTTCTTCATGATTGGCGACCAGCGGAACGAGCCAGCGGCTGTCGGGATCTGCATCGACCAGGATCGCCCGTACCAGCAGGCTGAGCGGGATGGCCAGGATGGCACCCAGCGGGCCCAACACCCAGGCCCAGAAGATCAGGGACAGGAAGGTCAGGGAGGTGGACAGGCCGACCGCATCGCCGACCACCTTGGGCTGGATCGCCGACTGGATGATCAAGTTGATCACGCAGTAGACCACGATCACGACGATCATCAGTCCCGGGCCGCCGGAGAGCAGGGCCAGGATGGCCGGCGGGATCAACCCGATCACGAAGCCGATGTTGGGGATGTAGTTGGTCAGGAAGGCCAACAGACCCCACAGGATCGGCGCCGGCACGTCGAGGATCGCCAGCACGATGGTGTCCAGCACGGCAACGATCAAGCCGAAAACCGTTGACACCAGGAGATAGCGGCGCGTGCTGCTGGAGAAACCCATGATCGCGGTGATGATGGTCGGCCTGATCTTGGCCGCATTCATCATGTGTCGAGGGAAGGTCGCCCCGTCGATGGTCATGAACAGAAGCAGGGTGATGATGAAGACCAGGTTGGACACCACACCCAACACGGCGGACAGGGCCGAGGTGAGGATCTGACCGAGTTTGGAGAGGTCAAGACCCGCGGTCACCTTGAGTATTTGATCTTGGTCGATGTGCAGCCGCGCCAGCAGGTCGCCGATCTGGCCGACCAACTGATCGAACTGTTCCTCGTACTGCGGCAGCAGGCTGGCGAACTGGGCGGCGGAGACGAACAACATCGCCGCCAGTCCGAGGATGCCGAGATAGACCACCAGCAGGCAGACGATGGTGGCGAGCCAGGACGGGACCTTCCGCACCAGCAACGTGTGCAGCGGATGCACCGCAATGGTCAGGATCAGGGTCAGGAAGGTGATCCCGAGGATGCTCGAGGCGCCCTTCATGCCGGCCACGATGACGACGGTGGCGGCAAGTCCGAGCAGGACCAGCAGACCTCGCGGCATCAGCCGGTTCGGGCGTTGTGAGGCGGCTTCGGACATCGGTGAGCCTCCTGTTACGACAGTGCGTGCGCTGATCGCGCGGCCTGTCTCAGGCTGTCAGCGCCGGCCGGATGACCATTCACCCGAGTCGGGTGACTCCGGATCTGGCGACGACACCGGCTCAGGCCGGCGGATAGCCTCCGGCCGGTGGGTCGGGCGGCAGCTGTGCTGCGGTCCGCCGGGCCCGGGCAGCCGTTCCGTTGAGCAGCAGCCAGATCGCGAGCACGGTCAGCACATCCACCACCGCGGTGACGATGCTGCGGGCGGAGACCCCGGAGACGAACGGCAGAGCCGCAGCCAGCACGGTGACCAACGCCATGATCCAGTTGAAGAACCTGGTCGGCTGCGGCACCAGGGTCAACAGCAGGTGGAGTACGCCGGTGGCGATGATCGCGACCACGAAGCCGATCACCGGGTAGGCGAGCCAGTTGGCGGCGTGCGGATTGCCCGGCAATCCGATGTGCAGCAGATTGATCGAGAACACCGCCTGGCAGACCACAACGCCCACGGCGGCGACCAGGGCGGCGACGACGGCAGTCGCCACACCACCTGCCCACAGCACGCCGGGCCGGATCGGTGGCTGCTGCGGCTGGTTCGGCCGCGAGTTGTCGATGGTCACGATTTCCTTCGGTTGACGCCTGGCCTCGAATTCCGGGGTTTCCTTGATTCCAGGGGATTCACCACTGCACGGCATCACCCGAACAGGGTGAGGACACCGATCCGGTGCCGCTGGAAGGCTCGACTACTGACGAGAGACGGAAGGGGAGCGGGATGAGTGCTGTAGCCGCACCGATAGGCCCAGTGGACGTGGCGGTCGTGGTTTTTCCCGAGGCAGAGCTCAGTGAGAAGGTCACTGCGGCGGTTGCCGACGCCATCGGCTCGGGTGCCGTACGACTGTTGGATGCGTTGATCGTGCAGAAGGACGCCGACGGCGAGGTCACCATCATCGACGTCGACGACGAGGGCGATGTGTTCGCGATCCTGCCGGTTGCCGGTGACCATCAGGGCATGCTCAGCGAGGGCGACGCCAATGATGTCGCCGACGGCCTGGAGCCGGGATCCTCGGCAGTCGTCGTTGCCTGGGAGAACATGTGGGCGGTCCGGCTGCGTAGCGCGATCTTCGATGCCGGCGGCGTGATCGTCGCGCACGAACGTGTCGACGAGGCCAGCATCGAGGCCGCGTACGCGGTGATGGAAACCGCGGAAGAAGGGAATTGATCATGCTTGCACGTCGATTCGGACGACCGGGTCTGGTCGGGTTGGCTGCCAGGACTGCTGTCGTCGCCGGCACGGCCAGCGCCGTCTCGGGCGGGATGTCCCGCCGGCAGCAACAGCGCGAGGTCGAGCAGCAGGAGATGCAGGCCTACGAGCAGCAACAGCAGCAGGCTCAGATGGCGGCCGCGGCCCAGCAAGCCGTGCAGCAACAGACCTATCAGCAACCGCCGGCCGCCGCGCCGGCTGCCGGCGGTGTGGACGATACGGTCAGCCAGCTCGAGCGGCTCGCGGCGCTGCGTCAGCAGGGGATCCTGACTGACGACGAATTCGCTGCCCAGAAGGCCAAGATCCTCGGCGCGTGATCCGACCATGACAACCGAATCGCCGACACCGGACGAGCTGAGATCGCGGATCGCGCAGCTCGAGGCCGAGAATCAGGAACTCCGCCGTCAGTCCGGGCCGCCCTCGCCGCCATCCGTGGTCGCCGCGAAGCCGAGCCGCGGTCGCGGCTGGACGGCGTTGGCGGTCTGTCTGATCGTCATCGGCTGCATCCTCGCGCCGTTGTCGGTGGTGACGGTTTGGGGCAAGGCGACACTGGTGGACACGGATCGATTCGTGGCCACCTACGCGCCGTTGGCCGACAGCCCGGCCGTACAGAACTACGTGATCGATCAGACCATGACGGTGATCAGCGACAACGTCGATGTTGATCAACTCACCGCCGACCTGATCGACGGCATCAAGGAGCTCGGAACCGGTCCGCGGGCCACCGCTGCGCTGGACGCGTTGAAGGGTCCGGCCGCGCGTGGGGTGGAGAACCTGATGCGCAGCGGCGTCGAGCAGTTCGTCCAATCGGATGCCTTCGCCCAGGCCTGGGAGCAGGCCCTGCGGGTCAGCCACACCCAGCTGATGGCCACGCTGCGCAACGATCCCAATGCCGTGCTGAAGGCGCAGCAGGACGGCACTATCGGAGTTCAGCTCGGCCCGATCGTTGACCGGATCAAGCAGGCGTTGATCGACCGCGGCATCGGGTTGGCCTCGAAGATTCCCGAAGTGAACAAGACGATTCCGATCACCCAGGCCGACAACATCGCCACCATCCAGGCTGGCTATCGGACCGTGATCGCGCTGGGCACCTGGTTGCCCTGGGTGTGCCTGCTGTTCCTGGTGGCCGGTGTGGTCGCGGCCCGCCGTCGGTCCCGTGCCCTGGTCGGCGCCAGCCTCGGTTTTGCTCTGTCGATGGTGGTGCTGCTGCTGGGATTCGTGATCGCCCGAACGATCCTGGCCACCTCTCTGCCGCCGTCGTTGGTGCCGAGCAACGTCACCGATCTGCTCTTCAACACGGCCACCGATGCGATGCGGGACACCGCGCGGGCGGGCCTGGTGTTGGGCATCATCGTGGGCGTGGTGGCCTGGTTCGCCGGACCCTTCCACAGCTCGACCCGGATCCGTGGCGCCTATGCAGGTGGCGTGGACCAGCTGCGCCGGAGCGCCGAGGGGCGTGGAGTCAGCACCGGCAAGGTCGGCGAATGGATCTATCGGCAACGGCTGCTGATCAGGATCGTGATCGGGGTCGCGGTGGCCGCGATCATCATGTTCACCCGCCCGCTGGCAGTGTCCACGATCGTGATCACCGGTCTGATCACGCTGGCCGTGTTGATCATCCTCAGCCTGGTGGAGCGGCCGCCGCGTCCGGTGTCACCGCCGACCCCGGTCGAGCCGGATGCTGATCATGAACCGACCGTGAGCCTGCCGCCGCAGGCATGATCATCTGCATCGGCAGATCGGAGCTGCAGCGCGGATGAGATCGGGCCGGATCCTGCCGCCGGTGCGTCGGTGGTTGACGCACTTTTCCCTGCGTACCTGGAAGAAGGACGTACCGGCCGGGCTGGTGCTGGGCGTGGAGAGCGTGCCGGACGGTCTGGCCGGCGGACTGCTGGCCGCGGTCAATCCGGTGTACGGCCTGTACGGCTACATCTGGGGCACCATCTTCGGTGCGCTCGCGACCAGCTCTGCCTTCATGACGGTGCAGGCGACGGGTGCGATGGCGGTGGTCGTCTCCGACGTGGCGCAGGTGCACGGCGACTCCAAGGATGCCCACCGGGCGCTCTTCACGCTGGCCGTGCTGACCGGATTGATCATGCTCGGGCTCGGTATCGCCAAGCTCGGCTGGATCGTCCGCTGGGTACCGAACGCCGTGCTCACCGGCTTCGTCAACGCCGTCGCGATCAACATCGTGCTCGGCCAGCTGGACAACCTGACCGGGTACGACAGCACCGGCGCCAACCGGGTGC
>DATCVL010000385.1:0-5853 GCA_036566865.1 Microlunatus sp. | reverse complement strand
CAAGCTGCTGGCGATGACGGCCAGCGACCCGAGGCCGTGGCAGGCCGTCGCGATCGGCCGCGGCAATGCGTGGAATCCGGGCACCTCGGTGCTCGGACCGGTGTCGGCTGAATTCGCCCGGCTGGTGCTGGCCGACCTGATCGACCTCTATCGGACCGGGCTGACCCAGCCGCTCGCGCTGCCGATGCAGACCGCCGCCGAGTACGCGGAGTTTCGACGGAGCAAGCCCGACGTGCCGATCCGCAATGTTCAGGGCAGGCTGGCCAAGCTCTTCGAGAACCGAGATCGCGATGCCGCGTATCAGAATTTCTTCGGCGAGGACTTCGGATACCAGGAGCTGCTGAAGCCACGATCGGTGAACACCGAGCAGCGCGGCAGTCTCGCCGAGCCCAGCCGATTCGGCACCCTGGCCCGCCGTCTCTGGCATCCGCTGCTGCTGTCCGAGGAGCTGAGTTGATCATGACCCAGACCCCGTACGCGGCCCGCGCCGAGGCGACTGCCTTCGACGTCTGTGCCGACCTGCCCACCGGCACCACCGTGCTGGAGGCCAGCGCCGGCACCGGCAAGACCTACACCATCGCCGCACTGGCCGCCCGCTACATCGCCGACGGCGTGGTCGAGCTGTCCGAATTGATGGTGATCACCTTCGGCCGAATGGCGACCAATGAGTTGCGAATGCGCGTGCGCGAGCGGCTCGTGACGGTGGAGCGGGCTCTGGCGACTCGCCTCACCGACGACCTTGACTCTCACGGCGCCGAGGAAGTTGATCAAGCCGAGGAAGTTGATCAAGCCGGGGAAGTTGATCAAGGGATCGATCAGCCGGATGATCATGAACCGGTCGATGACGTCACCCGGTTGTTGATCACCGGATCCGGGCCCGAGCTGCGCGATCGCCATCGGCGGATCCGGGCCGCGCTGGCCGAGTTCGATGCCGCCACGATCGCCACCACGCACGAGTTCTGCCAGACCATGTTGGACGAACTCGGCGTGCTCGGTGATCATGAACCCGATGCCACCTTCACCGACACCCTGACCGATCTGACTCACGAGGTGGCCACCGACTGTTACCTGCAGCGGTTCGCTGCCGACTCGGTCGCGCCGCCCTTCGACTTCGCCGAAGCGGTCAGGATCGCGACCGACGTGATCCGCGACGAGTCACTGCCGCTGGTGCCGGCGCCCGACACCGACGACACCCGTTCCGAGCCGGCGCAGCGTCACGGCTTCGCCCTGGACGTACGCCGGTCGCTGCGGATCCGCAAGGCACGGCGGCGGTTGTACAGCTACTCCGACATGCTCACCCGGCTTCGCGACACCCTGCACGATCCGCAGCAGGGCGAGTTGGCTGCGGCCCGCCTGCGGGAGCGTTACTCAGTGGTCCTGGTGGACGAATTCCAGGACACCGACCCGGTCCAGTGGGACATCCTGCAGACAGCCTTCGGCGGGCACGCCACGGTGATCTTGATCGGCGATCCCAAGCAGGCGATCTACGCCTTCCGCGGTGCCGACGTCTACTCCTACCTGGATGCGGTGGCCGAGGCCGGTCGGGTCGGCACCCTCGGCGTCAACTGGCGTAGCGACGATGCCCTGGTGACTGCGCTGGATCAGCTGATGGGTCAGGTCTCGCTGGGCGATCCTCGGATCGCGGTCCGCCCGGTCCGGGCCCATCACCAGCGTCGACGGCTGCAGCCCTCCCAAGATCAACTCGGTCTGGCCCAAGATCAGTCCGGTCCCGGAGCTTCGACTGCCGACCTGTGTGCACCGGTGCGGATCCGCTACCAGGCTTACGATCCCGACAATCCTTATCGGGTCCGCGACCTGCGTCGCACGATCACCGACGATCTGGTCGCCGACATGGCCGCGCTGCTTGCCGCCAAACCACTGATCAGCGTCGACGATCCGGCCGGACGGCCGGTTCGGCCCGGCGACATCGCCGTCCTGGTCCGCCGGAACGAGCGCGCCGAGGAGATCCGCACCGCCCTCACCACCGCCGGCATTCCGGCCGTCGTGCTGGGCGCCAACAGCGTCTACGCCGGGGAGCTCGGCCGGCAATGGCTGACCTTGCTGACCGCACTGGAACAACCCCGGCAGTCGCATGTCCGGGCCGCCGCCCTGACCTCGTTCGTGGGCTGGACCATGCGCCGGCTGGCGACCGCGGACGAAGATCAACTCACCGACCTGTCGGCGATGATCCGGCGCTGGAGCCGGGTGTTGAACCATCGTGGCGTGGCCGGGCTGATGGAGGTGATCACCAGCGAGACCGGGCTCGGCCGCAGACTGCTCGGTTCGGTCGGCGGTGAGCGCCGGCTGACCGACCTGCGGCACATCGGACAGAGCCTGCACGCGGCGATGGTGGGCGGACGGCTCGGCGTCGGCGCCCTGATCGACTGGCTCCGGCAACGGATCGACGAGGCCCAGGGCGCCGGGCTGGACGACCGCAGCCGACGGTTGGAGACCGATGCCGAGGCGGTGCAGATCCTCACCGTGCATCGGAGCAAGGGTCTGCAGTTCCCGATCGTCTACCTGCCCGAGGCGTGGGATCGGTTCGTCCGGGACGAGGACGACGGCCGGTTGCTGCGGCTGCATGATCGGGTCGACGGTCTGCAGCCCGGTGGCGACCTGGTGCTCGACGTCGGCGGGTTGGGCGGATCGGGCCGGCGCGAACGGCTGCTGCGCAGTCGGCAGGAGGACGCCGGTGAAGATCTGCGGCTCGCTTACGTCGCCCTCACCCGGGCCCAGGTCCAGGTGATCTCCTGGTGGATGCCGTCGTCCTCCAACACCCCGGGCTCGGGGCTGCAGCGATTCCTGTTCCGCTCCCGCGAGTCCGGCACCGACGAACCGGCCGACCGGTATCCGCTGACCAACGACCCCAGCACCCTTCCCCTGCTCGGTGCCGGAGCGAGGTCGGCGGGCGGCGAGCCGTTGTTCTCCGCGGAGCTGATCGAGACCCGGCCGATTGCCCGTTGGCAGCCCGAACTGTCGACGCCGCCGAAGATCGGCCGGCGCCGGTTCGACCGGGAGCTGGATCTGGACTGGCGACGTACCTCGTACTCAGCTCTGACGGCAGCCGCACACGGCAGCGAGGTCGCAGCAGCGGGCGTCGGTAGCGAGGCGGAGCCGAGCAAAGAGGACGACGAGACCCAGGCCGCGGAGTCGCTGACCGAGATCGCCAGCACGGTGGCCGCGGTGGCGCAGGGGCCGGTCTCGCCGATGGACGACCTGCCGTTGGGCGCGGCCTTCGGCACCCTGGTGCACGCGATCCTGGAGCGGGTCGATCCCGGCGCCGGTGATCTTGGTACGGCGTTGCGTGAGTTGGCCGCGGACGAGTTGTCCAGGCTGCCGGCCCAGCCGATGACCGCCGAAGAGTTGGCGGCCGGGATCCTGCCGGCCCTGCAGACCCCGCTGGGTCCGCTGGCCGACGACCTCACCCTGTCCGACATCCCGACCACCGACCGGCTCGCGGAGCTGACCTTCGAACTGCCGTTGGCCGGTGGCGATCAGCCCCGCGCCGAGGTCCGGCTCGGTGACCTCGCGCCGCTGCTGGAGCGCCATCTCGGCGGTGCAGGGTTGGCGCCGTATCCGGCGATGCTGGCCGACCCCAACCTGGCCGATCAGCCGCTCCGCGGCTATCTGAACGGCAGCATCGACGCGGTGCTGCGGATCGGCGGCGAGCAGCCGCGTTACCTGGTGGTCGACTACAAGACCAACTGGCTCGGTGATCTTGATCAACGCCCGCTCCGGCTGGCCGCCTACAGTCCGTCCCGGCTGCCGGAGGCGATGATGCGGGCGCATTACCCGCTGCAGGCGCTGCTCTACTCGGTCGCGCTGCATCGCTACCTGCGCTGGCGGCAACCGGGATATCGAGTCCAAGATCATCTCGGTGGCGTGCTGTACCTGTTCGTACGCGGGATGGGCGGGCCGGACACGCCGCGGCAGGATGGCGTGCCCTGCGGCGTCTTCTCCTGGCAGCCGCCGGCGGAGTTGATCATCGAGCTGTCGGCGCTGCTCGACCACGGAGGTGCGCGACCATGACGGCGACCGGGCAACAGGCGACTCCTGCCCCGACGGACCGCCAGGCAGATCGCGACGACGTCCAGTTGGCCCACGATGTTCCGGGCCTGCTCGGCGAGTTCAATCGCGCCGGTGTGCTCGGCGTCGCCGACGTCCACGCTGCCCGGGCGATCGGTCGGATCGGTGGTGAGGATCGGCCCCAGGTGCAGCTCGCGGTCGCGCTGGCCGTTCGAGCGTTGCGTTCCGGCTCGGTCTGCATCGACCTGCGGACCATCGCCGATGCCGTGTTCGCCGACACGGCTGCCGACGACGCGACCCAGCAGCTGGATGTCTCCGCACTGACCTGGCCGGACCCGGAGCCGTGGCTGGCCGACTGTCAGCAGAGTCCGCTGATCGCGGCCGACGGCGACGCGGATGGGCGACCGCTGAGGATGGCGGCAGGCCTGCTCTATCTCGACCGCTACTGGCGGCAGGAGGAGACGGTACGGCGACAGCTGCGTCAGCGCGCTGCCGCACCGCCACCGGAAGTTGATCTTGATCGATTGCGAACCGGATTGAGCCGGATCTTCGACTCGGCCGGACTCGCTGTGGGCGAGCCGGATCTGCAGCAACGGGCGGCCGCGATCAGCGTGCTGCGCTGGGTGAGTGTGCTGGCCGGTGGTCCGGGAACCGGCAAGACGACCACGGTGGCCAAGCTGCTGGCACTGCTCCAAGATCAACATCTGGCTGCGGCCCAGCCGTCCGCGGCCGAGTCCTCGGCGGATGGGGCCACGCCCGTTGCGAACGCCAGAGCCGACGACGGGACCGCCCCAGCCGAGGGCGCCGAGGCCGAGTCCGCCCCGGCCGAGTTTGCGCCCGCCGAGTCTGCGCCAGCCGCGTCCGCCCGGGCCGAGTCTGCGCCGGGCGAGTCTGCGCCGGGCAAAGGCGGCAGTCGCTACCGGCCGCTACGGATCGCGCTGGCGGCACCCACCGGCAAGGCGGCGGCCCGGTTGGAGGAGGCGGTCCGGGATGCGACCCGCCGGTTGCCTGCCGAGGACCGGGGTCGGATCGGCGATCTGACCGCATCCACCCTGCACCGGCTGCTCGGCTGGGTGCCGGAGAGCAAGAGCCGCTTCCGGCACCACGCCCTCAACCGACTGCCGTACGACGTGGTGGTGGTGGACGAGATGTCGATGGTGTCGCTGACGCTGATGGCGCGGCTCCTCGATGCGGTCCGCCCGGATGCCCGGCTGGTGCTGGTCGGCGATCCCGATCAGCTCTCCTCGGTGGAGGCCGGTGCCGTCCTGGCCGACATCGTCGGCGCGGCCGGCGGTGCGGTGCCCGACCTGCAGCAGACGCTGGACAGGGTCCTCGACCAGTCCCGTTCGCCGGCGACTGCGCCCGCCGATGGTGATCATGAACAGGATCCGTCCGCAGCCGAGGCCGACCAGGCCCGAGCGGTGGTGCGGCTGCAGCACACCTGGCGTTTCGGCGGCGCGATCGATCAACTGGCGCGGGCGATCCGGGCCAGCGACCCGGACCGGGTGATGGAGGTCTTGCGGTCCGGTGATCAGAGTTTGATCTTCGCCGAGCCGGTCGGTGATCCGGCCGTGGCCGGTGACGCCGCCTTCGCGCCGGCGGCTCTGGATCTCCTGCGGACCGAGGTCGTGGACTCCGCGCGGGCGATCAAGATCGCCGCCGAGAGCGGTGACGTGTCCGGGGCCCTGGCCGGGCTGGAGCGCCATCGACTGCTGTGTGCGCACCGGCGCGGCCCGTACGGAGTGACGCACTGGACCCGGGAGATCCTGCGCTGGCTGGCCGACTCCATCGGCGGGTACGCGACCGCCGGCGAGTGGTATCCGGGCC
>DATCVL010000384.1:0-23796 GCA_036566865.1 Microlunatus sp. | reverse complement strand
ACCGGCCCGCCGGTGAGTCACTGACTCGGCCGGGTTCCGTACGCTCCTGCCTGCGGATCCGGGCCGGCAACCCTTACTGTGTGCGCGTGCGCGCGATTCGTCGATTCACTGTTCGGCCGGTGCTGCCGGAACCGTTGACCGCCTTGGGCGAGCTGGCCCTGAACCTGCGGTGGTGCTGGCATGCCGACACCCGGGAGCTGTTCGCCAGCATCGATCCCGAGCTGTGGGCACGGACCGAGCACGACCCGATCCGGCTGCTGTCGGAGGTGGACTCGCAGCGGTTGGCCGAGCTGGCCGGTGACCGCCGATTCGTCCGGAATTTGGAGCTTGCCCACGCCGACCTGAGCGACTACCTGCAGGCCGACCGGTGGTACCAGCAGTGGTCGGCGGAGCACTCCGAGGCGCCGCGCGGGATCGGCTACTTCTCGCCCGAGTTCGGGATCACCGAGGTACTGCCGCAGTATTCCGGTGGCCTGGGCATCCTGGCCGGTGATCATCTGAAGGCCGCCAGCGACCTGGGCGTCCCGGTGATCGGGGTCGGCCTGCTCTATCGGCACGGCTACTTCACCCAGTCGCTGAACGGATCCGGCTGGCAGCAGGAGCGTTATCCGCTGATCGATCCGAACACGCTGCCGCTGCGGCTGCTCCATGATCATTCCGATCCCGACCGGGCGGTGATCATCGAGGTCCCGCTGGACGGTCGTACGCTGCATGCCCAGGTCTGGCTGGCCCAGGTCGGTCGGGTCCCGTTGCTGCTGCTGGACTCGGATGTGGAGTCCAACAGCGGCGCCGATCGGGAGGTCACCGACCGGTTGTACGGCGGCGGAGCCGATCATCGGCTGGCGCAGGAGATCCTGCTCGGCGTCGGCGGGGTCCGAGCCATCCGGGCGTACTGCGCGATCACCAACACGGCCGCACCGGAGGTGTTCCACACCAACGAGGGACATGCCGGATTCCTCGGCCTGGAACGGATCCGGGAGTTGCTGGCCGTTGATCATGATCGGCCGGCACTGGACTTCGATGCGGCGCTGGAGGAGACCCGGGCCGGTACCGTGTTCACCACCCACACGCCGGTCCCGGCCGGTATCGACCGGTTCGATCGGGATCTGATCACGCGCTACTTCGAGCACTACCGGCCATTGCCGATGGATCGGGTGCTGGCTCTGGGCGCCGAGGACTACGAGGGCGGAGACCCGGGCAAGTTCAACATGGCCGTGATGGGATTCCGGCTGGCTCAACGGGCCAACGGTGTGTCCAAGCTGCACGGCCAGGTTTCCCGGCAGATGTTCCACGGCCTGTGGCGGTTGTTCGACACCGCGGAGGTGCCGATCACCTCGATCACCAACGGAGTCCACCACGAGACCTGGATGCACCCGGCCCTGCTGGCGATGCTGGAGTCGGGACGCGGCGACGGCGACACCGTGCTGGACGGCTACGACTGGGCGGGTCTGAGGCGGATCGACCGGCAGACGATCTGGGCGTTGAAGCGAACCATGCGGCTGGACCTGATCACGATGGCCCGGGAGCGACTGGCCGCCAGTTGCCGGACCCGTGGGCTGCCGAGCGACTGGACCGCCGATGCCCTCGATCCCGACATCGCCACCTTCGGCTTCGCCCGCCGGGTGCCCTCGTACAAGCGGCTGACGTTGATGTTGCGGGATCCGGACCGGCTCAAGCGGCTGCTCACCGATCCGCAGCGGCCGATCCAGATCGTCATCGCCGGCAAGTCCCATCCGGACGACGAGGGCGGCAAGGCGCTGATCCAACAGTTGGTGCAGTTCGCCGATCAGGCCGACGTCCGACATCGGATCGTGTTCCTGCCCGACTACGACATCGGCCTGGCCCGTCCGCTGTACCCCGGCTGCGACGTCTGGATGAACAATCCGTTGCGGCCGTACGAGGCATGTGGCACCTCGGGCATGAAGGCGGCGCTGAACGGCGCGGCGAATCTGTCCATCCGGGACGGCTGGTGGGACGAGTGGTACGACCCGGCCTACGGCTGGGCGATCCCGTCCGCAGAGGGCGTTGATGATCCGCTGCAGCGTGATGATCTTGAAGCCAGGTCGCTCTACGACATCATCGAGAACGAGATCGTGGAGCGGTTCTACGACACCGACAGTCACGGAGTTCCGCGGCGTTGGGTGCAGACCATGATCGACACCGTCGCCGGACTGGGACCGAAGGTGCTGGCGTCGCGGATGGTGCGCGACTACGTCGAGCAGTTGTACGCGCCCGCGGCGGCAGCATCGCGGCGGGTCGGAGCCTTGCCCCAGGCTGCCGCAGAACTGGCCGGCTGGAAGCGACGGATCCGTGATCTGTGGCCGCAGGTCAGCGTTGATCATGTGGAGAGTCTCGGCGGCGAGACCGTCCAGGTGGGCAACCGGATCCAGGTCAGTGCGTTGGTGCGGCTGGGGGAGTTGACCCCGGACGAGATCGAGGTGCAGTTGATCACCGGCCGGGTCGGTCCGGACGACGAACTGTTCGACATCCGGACCCATCCGTTCCCGGCCGGTGTTGATCAAGCCGACGGGCTACGCCGCTATCAGGACGAGGTGGACACCGAACGTGCCGGCGCGATCGGTTACACCGTCCGCGTGGTCCCGCATCATCCGGAGCTGGCCAGCGACGCCGAGCTGGGGTTGGCGGCGTTGCCGGTGATCGCGGTCTGAGAAGGATCCGAGGCTCCTGATCAGCCGATGACCTCGGCGATCGCGTCCCAGAGTTGATAGCCGCCGAGCACGATGAACAGCAGCGCGCAGATCCCGAGCACGACGTTGTGCCAGATCTTGTTCCGATACTCGACCGGCATCCGATCGGTGTTCAGGATCGGCAACAGCGTGATCGCCAGGAACGGCATGAACAGCGCACCGAGCACCCCGTAGATCAAGATCAACAGGATCGGCTTGCCCAAGATCAACAGCAGCATCGGCGGAAACGTCAACCAGAGCAGGTAGAACCGGAAGTACTTGCCGTTGATCTTGGCGTCCGGATGATCAGAGCCCTTGCCGCGGATGTTGGCCCAGAAGTCGGCGAACATCAGTGAGACGCCGTTCCAGACGCCGATGATCGAGGTGAACGCGGCCGCCCAGAAACCGATCAGGAAGCCGATCCCGACCACATCGCCGTAGCGGTCCCGGAGCACGTCGTCGAGATCGACCAGCCCGCTGTCACCGCTGGACAGGGTGACTCCCGCGGAGCGGACGACCTCGGCGCCGACGATCAACATCGCCACCACGAAGATGCCGGTCATCACGTACGCCATGCTGTTGTCCAGCCGCATCACCCGCATGAACGGCAGCTTGTCCCAGCCCTTCTCCCGCAGCCAGTAGCCGTACGCCGCCAGCGTGATGGTGCCACCGACCCCGCCGGCCAGGGCGAGCGTGTAGAACATGCCGCCCTCAGGAATCATCGGCACCAGGCCCTTGACGATGTCGACCAGATTGGGTGCGGCAACGATGGCCAGCCCGACCACGACCAGGAACATCACCCCGACCAGAACAGCGGTGACCTTCTCGAACAAGGAATACCGGCCGAACCAGACCAGCGCGAAGCCGAGCAGGCCGCAGATGATCGCCGCGACCGGGATCGGAATTCCGAAGAGCGCGTTCAGCGGCAGCGCGGTTGACGACATCGCCGAAGCGCCGTAGACGAAGCCCCACACGACGATGTAGGGGCCGAAGTACCAGGTCGGCCAGCGGCCAAGGCTGCGCCAGCCCTCGAAGATCGTGTTGCCGGTGGCGACGGTGTAGCGCCCCGCGCCCTCGACCAGCACGATCTTCATGATCACGCCGGCGATCACCGCCCAGAGCAGTGCGTAGCCGTACTTGCTGCCGGCCACCAACGTGGCGACCATGTCGGCGGCGCCGACGCCGGTTGCGGCGACCACCAGGCCGGGACCGACGATCTTCCACCGTGTGGTCGGGAGTTGCTCGGTCGTCCTGGTCTGTTCGCTCATGCTGGCCTCTCGGTCGGGAACGGCGTCGCGACCGCAGCCGCGTCGCCAGGCGGAAAACTAGACCGGTTTCGTGGATCGGTGGGTGAGGCAGAGCCAGCGCGTCGGGAGTGGGCCACGGATCGTTACCGCCCGGAAACCGTGCATCCGCGGACTGACCCTTGACGCCGGTGCGAGCGCACGGATACGGTCTGGCTAATTTCGTTCACACTGAGAGAAATTAGATGACATCCGTCGGTCATGCCCGCTCGGCCAATCGCAGTGCGGTGCTGGCGGTCGTGCTCTCGGCCCGCGCGCTGGACCGCAACCGGATCGTCGAGGCCACCGGACTCAGCCGGGCCACCGTGTTCAGGATCATCGACGAGCTGAAGGCGCAGGGCATCGCCGTCGAGGTCCCGCTGGAGGCACTGACCGGACCGGGGCGCCCGCCGACCGGGATTGCGTTGAACCGGGCCGCCCGCCGGGTGTGTGGCGTCGATCTCGGCGGCAGCAACTGCCGGTTCGCGGTTGCCGATCTGGCCGGTCGGGTGCTGGGCAGAGCGCGGCAACGCACGCCGCGTGAACTGGAGGGCGCGGAGCTGGCGGACTGGATCCGAGCCCGGCTGGCCGAGTTGCTGGGATCCGATATGACCGACCTGGCCGCGCTGGCGGTCGGCGTTCCCGGTGCGCTGTCCGGCGACGCCGCAGAGATCGTGGGTTCGCAGAACCTGCCGCAGATCGTCGGCACCGGATTCATCGATGCCTTGCAGAATGGCGTGCCCGCACCGGTGATCATCGAGAACGATTCCAATCTGGCGCTCACCGGCGAGTTGGCGTACGGCGCGCTGGACCGCAACGACACCGTCTCGATGCTCTCCATCGGCACCGGTCTGGGCACGGCGGCGGCCATCGACGGGCGCCTGATGCGGACCAAGGACGGCCGACTCGGTGAGTTCGGTCGGCTGAATCTGCCCGGCTCCAAACTCAAGCTCCGCGACCTGGTCTCGGGCGCGGGTCTGGTCGCTCATGCACACGAGACGGGGCTCGACCTCGAGGACGCCCAGGAGCTGTTCGCTGACCCCGATCGCTTTCCCTCGTTGTTCCGGCAGGTCAACGACGCCCTGGTCCACCTGGTGGCGATCGTCGCGCTGGCGTACGAGCCCAGCTCGATCCTGGTCACCGGTGGTGTCTCCGACGGTGTGGACGACGACCTGTTGACCCGGATCGGGGCCGAGGCGTCGGACATCGTCGGCGTCCCGGTCGCGGTCCGTCGAGCCTCGCTGGGGGACAACGCCGGCTTGTATGGGGCACTGTCCGCCGCCCTGACCAGCAGCTATCGCGATCTCGGCGTGGCGACCGACCAGCTCGCCGGCATCGAGGTGGACCGGGCCGCGGTCCGGGACAGCTTCGGTGACGCAGCGGCCACGTCGATCGACCCAGAATCGAGGACTTGATCATGAACGGCATCGAACGGTTGGCGTACGGGGTGCTCTTCGGGGCGCTGGGGCGGCCGACGGTGCCGCGCTGGATCGAGCAGCCGCTGAGTGCCGGGCTGGGTGGCTTCGTCCTGTTCGGCCGGGAGTGTGTCACGACGAGCCAACTGCAGGACCTCACCGCTGCCCTGCGGAGACTCGCACCGACGATCCATCTCGCGGTCGACGAGGAGGGCGGTGACGTCAGCAGACTGGAGGGCACCGGGCTGCTCTCCACCCCGGGAAACCTTGCCCTGGGCCAGATCGATGATCTGGAGGTGACCCGGGCCTGCGCGCATCAGATCGGTCTCGGTCTGCGTACGGTCGGCGTCGACTGGGATTTCGCCCCGGCCGTCGACACCGCGGTCAATCCGCTGACCCCGAACGGCGTCCGGTGCTTCGGTCCCGACCGGGCTCGCGTCGCCGAGCATGCTGCGGCCTGGATCCGCGGGTTGCAGGAGGCCGGCATCAGTGCCTGTGCGAAACACTTTCCCGGGCATGGACTGAGCGGCACCGACGCTCATCTCGGTACCCCGGACCTGGACCTGTCGCGGCAGCAGTTGATCGACGAGTACCTCGACCCGTTCCGCGCGGCCGTCGACGCCGGGGTCGATTCGATCATGGTTTCGCACCCGCGGGTCAGGGCGCTCGACGACCTGCCGGCCTCGATCAGCCGGCCGGTGATCACCGGACTCCTCCGCGAGGAGCTCGGGTACGACGGTGTGGTGATCACCGATGCCCTGGAGATGAAGGGCGTTGCCCGGGTTGCCGACATGCCGACAGCAGCGGTGCTCGCGCTGCAAGCCGGAGCGGACGCACTGTGTTTGGGATCCTGGTCCTTCGGCGACGATGTCGACCGGGTGGTGACCGCGATCACCGACGCGGTCGCTGCCGGTGACCTCTCGGTCGGCCGCCTGGAGCAGGCGACCGAACGGTTGGCGGCCATGGGCCGTGCCGACGCAACGCCTGCCGATGACCTGGATCCGGGCCTCGGCCTCCGGTTGGCGCGGCAGGTGATCAAGATCAGCGGCGATCCGAGGATCGACGGCCGGGCGGTGCTGGTGGTCCGGATGGAGCCGGATGTGTCGCCGGCCGCCGGCCGCGGACACGGCGATCTGGAGGGACTGCTGGAGCAGCAGGGGCGGGTTGTCGAACGGATCGCCGTCTCCTCCGGCACCTACAACGGGGACGGCATGGTGATCGCCGGCATCTCCGAATTCCGGGCCGAATACGGCGACGCCGGCGACGTCGTTCTGCTGGTGCGCAGTCCACACCGTTACGACTGGCAGCAACAGATCCTGGACCGGATCCTGGCGGCGTCCACGGACGTCGTGGTGCTGGACATGGGCTTCGTGCAACGCGACTTCTCCGAGGCTCGCGGCTGGCTGCGGACCTATGGCGGATCACAGGCCTGCGCCACCGCCGCGGTCGAGGCGCTCACCGGACGATCATGATCAACAGCTCCGCATCCGGGTCCGACGCGACGACCTACGTCGACGCGCGCCTGCTGCTGCCCGAGGGGATCGAGGACGGCTGGCTGCGCGTCGTCGGCGAACGGATCGTCGCCATCGGTCGCGGAGCAGCGGACCGCGCCGCAGGCCGGGTCGAGTCGGTGGCCGGTGCCTATCTGGCGCCCGGCCTGGTGGACATCCATTGCCACGGTGCCGAGGGCGCCGTGGTCTACACCGGAGAAGATGATCTTCGCCGGGTGGCAGCGGCCCATCTGGCGCGTGGCACCACCAGCATGATCGCCTCGGTGCCGACGGTCGAGGCCGACACCATGATCAGCGCGACCCGGACGATCGAACGCATGGTGTCCGATGCGGACCCGGCGAACCTCGCCGGATTCCATCTGGAGGGCCCGTTCCTGGCGGAACATCGCAGCGGAGCTCAGACCCGGTCGGCCATCCGCCGACCCGATCAGGACCTGCTCGACCGGCTGCTGGATGCGGCCGGCAGCACCCCGGTGATGATCACGATCGCGCCGGAACTGGAGGGTGCGTTGAAGATGATCACCGGATCGGCCGAACGGTGCCGCTTCGCCATCGGACACACCGATGCGGACTATCGGCTGACCTTGCAGGCGGTCGATGCCGGTGCCCGCCACGTGACGCATCTGTTCAACGCGATGCCGCCATTGGGGCACCGGTCGCCCGGGCCGGTCGCGGCCGCGTTGACCGATGGCCGGATCAGTTACGAGCTGATCGCCGACGGCCATCACGTCGACGCGCCCGTGCTGGCGCTGGCTGCAGGGGTCGACGACGGCCGTCGTGCGGTCCTGGTCACGGATGCCTCCGCCGCAGCCGGTCTGCCGGACGGCCGACACCGGATCGCCGACCGGGAGCTCGAGGTCACCGGTGGGGTGGTTCGCAGGATCGGCACCGGCCGGTTGGCCGGGTCGAGTGCCTTCTTGATCGACTGCGTACGCCATCTGGTGCACACCGTCGGTGTGCCGCTGAACCGCGCCGTCGCGATGGCATCGCAGAATCCGGCCGCAGCGGCCGGACTGAAGGACCGCGGTCGGCTGCGGGTCGGGCATCGCGCCGATCTGCTGGTGCTGACCGACGAACTGCAGATCGTTTCCGTCGTCTGCGCCGGGGCGCCGCAGACGACTGGTTGATCAACATCTCCGGCCACCGGCCGGACCGACGAACCGAGGAGTCAGCATGAGTGGATCGATCGGCGTATCGCGCCGACAACTGTTGCAGCTGGTCGGACTGTCGACGGTGGGGGTGGGTGCGACCGGCGTCGCGGTGGGCTGTTCCCCGGCCGCACCGACCAAGTCCACGGGTAAGGGCAGGACCGGCGGCGAATTCCATGCCGGGACGCTCTATCTGCCTACTCCACAAGGAAACTACAACTGCGCCGGGCAGCCGTTCGTCAAGGTCCCGAACGCGATCCTCTTCTCCGGCAACTACGGAGACCTGGTGATGTTGCCCAGTGCCTTCTATCACTGGAAGGAACAGACCTGGGAGCCGTTCCTGATCGACAGCTACCAGCTGAAACACGACACCTACACGATCAAGATCAAGTCCGATCTGACCTGGAGCGACGGCTCACCGCTGACTTCCAAGGACTACCTGGCGACCTTCTGGTGCCAGTGGGCGATGAACTCGCCGTTGTGGTCCTACATCGACAGTATGGATGCTCCGGACGACCACACCTTCACCGTGACGATGAATCAGCCGTCAACCGTGGTGGAGCGTTATCTCCTGCACAGCAACGTCATTCCGGCGGCGCAGTACGGCACCTTCGCCGATCGGGCGGAAAAGATCTTCAGCTCCGGAGGTACCACGTCCTCCGGCTCGGGAGCCAAGCTGAACAGCGATCTGATCAGCTTCGCACCCGAGCAGTATCTGGCCAGCGGCCCGTTCAATCTCGACTACAAGACGATCAACAACACCCAGTTGTCCTTGATCAAGAACCCGGCCGGCTACGCCGCCGACCGGGTGAAGTTCGACAAGCTGGTGATCTACAACGGCGAGACCGCGGCGATCACTCCGCTGGTGCTGAGCAAGGACATCGACTACGCCACCAACGGATTCCCGGTGGCGTCGGCGAAACAGTTCGAGAGCATCGGCTACAAGATTCTGCGGCCGCCGACCTATTCGGGTCCGGCGCTGTACCTGAACGTCGGCAAGCTTCCCGAGCTGTCCGACGCGAAAGTCCGGCAGGCGATCAATCGGGCTGTTGATCATCAACAGAACGGCGAGGCAGCGCTCGGCGAGTCCGGTCAGGCACCGCGCTACTACGCCGGGTTCTCCGACAACCTCGTTGACGCCTGGGTGTCGGCCGACGGAAAGTCCCAACTGGACAGCTATTCCTACGACCAGGATGCGGCCGCACAGCTGTTGGAGCGGGCCGGCTGGAAGCGCGATGGGAAGTCGTGGCGATTGCCCAATGGCAAGCCGGCGGCGTACGAACTGCTCTATCCCTCCGACTACGCGGATTGGAGCAGCGCGGCCAAGGACCTGGCCGGACAACTGAACAAGTTCGGATTCAAGATCACCTTGCACGGCGTGGTGTCGACCCAGCAGCCGGTCGACGTCACCAAGGGCAATTTCCAACTGGCGATCCAGAGCTGGGGGAATTCGTCCCAGCCGTACCCGTACTTCTCCTTCGTGCAGGCCTATCTGACCTACAACTACCCGATCGCCAAGAACAACGGTGGCCGCGGGATGGACTACGACCTGAAGCGTTCGGTGCCAGGCTTCGGATCGGTCGACATCCAGAAGTTGATCGATGCCACCGGCAGCGGGACGGACCAGGCTGCGGTCAGCGCGAACATCACCAAGCTGGCCGCGATCTTCAACGCCGAGTTGCCGATCATCCCGTTGTTCGAGCGGCTCGGAAACTCACCGACACTGAATGGAGTACGGGTGAAGAAATTCCCGACCAACGACGATCCACTGGTGCAGAACTCGCTCTACTCCGACAACGTGGTCATCCTGGCCATGCTCGGTGGCCGGCTCGAACCGGTCGACCAGTGAACGGGGCAGTCGGCCCGACCGGGCTGATCGCGACCCCGGACGCCCGCGCGACAGCGGTGGGGCAGGCCGTGTTGGATCGCGGTGGGTCCGCGGTCGACGCGGTGATCGCCGCAAGCGCGGTGCTGTGTGTCGTCTACCCACAGAACGTGAGCATCGGCGGCGACACCTGGACCCTGATCCAGCCCGCGGACGGAACGCCGCCACGGGCCGTCAACGGCACCGGGCGGGCCGCAGCGGCACTGTCGGCGGCCGTCCTGCGGGATGCCGGGTTGACCGAGATGCCCGGCAGCGGCCCGCACTCGATCACCGTGCCCGGCCTGGTCTCGGCCTGGGGCGATCTGCATGCCAGCTGGGGGCGGCTGCCGTTCCCGGAGTTGATCACTCCTGCTCGCGATCTGGCGGCGAACGGATTCGCGGTCGCACCGGCGCTGGCCCGTGACCTGGCCCGGTCGGCCGACCTGCTGCGTACCGACCCCGGCTGTGCGGCAACGTTCTTCCATGACGACGGGTCGGCCTACCGGGTCGGCGAGCGCCTGCAGTTGCCGGCGCTCTCCGACTCCCTCACCGCGATCGCGGCCGACGGACCTGAAGCCCTGTACGAGGGAGAGCTGGGCGGTCGCTACATCCAGGGCCTGCGGCGAGCGGGTTCGCTGTTGACGGTCGCCGATCTGGCCCGACATCGGACCGAACGATTCGATCCGATCTCGGCGCACTATCGCGGACTGGAGGTGCTCACCGCGCCGCCGAATTCGCAGGGCTTCACGCTGTTGAAGATCCTGTCGCTGATGGCCGAGCTCGGACTGGACGATCCCGCCGACCCGCGACAGGCGGGCTGCGTCCTGGCGGTCGTGACCCTCGCGGCTGAGGAGCGCAACGCCCGGCTCGCCGACCCGGACGCGGTCGCAGTTGAGGTCGGGCTGGCCGCTGAGCTGATCACCGCGCAGGCACAAAGACTCCGCTCCCACCGCTCCGCCGGCGCACGGTCCGGAGCCTCTCCTCGGCCGCCGCTGGGCGGCGACACCATCGGCATGGTTGCCGTCGATGCGCACGGCTGCTGGGTCAGCTCGGTGCAGAGCGTTGCCGGCAGCTTCGGGTCGCGGCTGCTGGAACCGTCGACCGGGATCCTGGCCCACAACCGTGGCAGCGGCTTCAGCCTGGACCCGATCCATCCGGCATTCCTCGGGCCGGGTCGGCGGCCGCCGCACACGCTGATGCCCTGCCTGGTCCGGCAGGACGGCGATACCGTCGGCTCGTTGGCCGCGATGGGCGGACACAGCCAGCCGTTCATCCTGGCGCAGGTGCTGAGCCGAGTCCTCGCCGGTGATCCTCCGCAGGATGCGGTGGCGGCACCGCGTTGGGTGGTCCCGCGGACCGATCCGTCGAAACGGCAGGTGCTGGTCGACGAGCGGCTCGATCCGGCGGTGGCGAAGGAGCTGTCCTCGGCCACCACGGAATCGATACCGTTCGACGACAACCGACTGGGACACTGCCAGGCGCTCTGGCACGGTCCCGCCGGGACCCGGGTCGGCACCGATCCACGTGCGGACGGACTGGCCGACCCGGTCGGCAGCTGATCAGCTGCGGCCACGTCCTTCGAGCAGATCGCGGTTCTCCCGAACCCAGGCAGCGAAGTCACGGGGTTCGCGGCCGAGCAGTTCCTGGACGGTGGGGAGTTCCTCGCGTTCGACCGCGCTCGGCGCGCCGAACATCTCCAGCATCGAATCCACCACTGCCGGTGGTGCGCTGGCGAGCATCTGCTGCCGCGCCTGCTCTGCCGTCAGCTCGGCGAAGCCGATCGGCCGGTCCAGCACCTCGGCCAGGACGGCCGTCCGTTGCCGCGGACTGATCGCCGGCCCGGTGAGCGGATAGGTCTGCCCGACGTGGTGATCATCCGCGGCGGTCAGCACCAGGGCAGCGACCGCAGCGACGTCATACGGGTCGATGGTCGGGATCGCGGTGTCGGCAAACGGCGAGTAGACGGTGCCGCGGGCGATCATCTCCGACCACTGCAGGGCGTTGCTGGCGAACTGGCCGGGCTGCAACACCGTCACGCCCAGATCCCTGCGCTGCAAGGCGTCCTCGGTCCGCAGATGGATCTGGGAGATGGCGACGTCGGGCCGGGTGCGGGCGACCAGCGCCGACATGAAGACGACCCGGCGAACGTCGGCCGCGGCGATGGCTTCCGCCACCGCAGCCGGCTGGCTTCCGGCATTGAGCAGGAACACCGCATCGGCGCCGTCCAGCACCGCTGGCAAGGTGTCCGGTTGATCAAGATCGCCGAACCGGACGTCGACCGTCGGCGGTAGCGCGGCGTCATCCGGCTTGCGGGTGATCGCCCGCACGTCGTGGCCTACGTCGGTGAGTTGCCGGACCAGGTGCCGACCGACATTGCCGGTCGCGCCGAAGATCAAGATCATCTCGTTCTCCTATTTATTGAGTTACTACTCAGGAAATGTAGGCTGCTGCCGTCGTGAACGCAAGAGCAGATCGGAATCGAATCCCATGACCGGTGCCACATCCCCGACGGGGAGTCGTGGCCGCGGCCGACCTCGTACGGGAGTGCGCGAGGCCGTGCTGGCGGCTGCAACGGCGCTGCTCGCCGAGGCCGGCGCCGCCGGCTTCACCACCAAGGCGGTGGCTGCTCGGGCCGGCGTGTCCGAGGCCAGCATCTTCTACCACTTCGACGATCGGCTGGGCCTGCTGGAGGCCGTGATCTTCGCCCAGGTCGGCGGCTATCAGGAGTTGATCAACGAACTCACCGGAGATCGGCGGCCGGCCACCCTCGAAGCTGGCCTGCGAACGATGCTGGACTTCCTGGAGGCCTACTTCGTCCGGTTGCTGCCGGGGATGACGGCCATGCAGGCCGATCCACAGACACTGGCGGACTTCCGTGAGCGCAGCAAGGAACTTGATCTTGGTCCACATCGAGCCGTGGTGCCGGTGCAGCAGTATCTGCGCTGGGAGCAGGCGGCCGGGCGGGTCAGCGCCGATGCCGACCTGCCGGTGGTGGCGACCTTCCTGGTCGGGTCGGCGCTGCAGCGGGCGCAGTTGCAGCGCTTCGGTGGTCGCCCGCGATCCTTGCCGTCGAACCGCCAACTCGGCAAACAACTGCTGCGGTTGCTGGCCGTCGAGGGCGTCGACGAAGGCTGAGGCCGTCCGAGCGATCCGGCACGATGACAAATGAGCTGCAAAGCTTGCCGTCCCGTGCACCGGGATGAGAGGTTCGACTCTGCAAACGTTTGTGGATCGAGCCGGAGAGGCACAAATCATCATGCTCAAGGTCGGCATCATCGGGACCGGCGGGATCTCGGCGGCCCATCTGCGCGGCTACCTGGACCACCCCGAGGACTGTGAGGTCGTCGCACTCTGCGACATCGTGCCCAGCAAGGCCGAGGCCCGGCGGGACGAGTTCGACCTGCCGAAGGCTCGGGTGTACGCCGCCGCGGCCGAGATGCTGGCTGCCGAGTCCCTTGATGTGGTGAGTGTGGCGACGCCGCCGGATGCGCACGCCCCGATGGCGATCCTGGCGCTCGAGGCCGGCGTGAATGTGCTGGTGGAGAAGCCGATGGCTCCGTCACTGGAGGAGTGCGACGCGATGATCGCGGCCGCGAAGTCTTCCGGCAAGTTGCTCGGCAGCGTTGCGCAGAACCGCTACCGCGACGACATGGCAACGCTCAAGGAGGTCCTGGACTCCGGCCTGATCGGGACCGTCTCGCATGCTCAGATCAGTTCCGCCTGGTCGCGCTCGCTGCCGTACTACGACCTGTGGTGGCGAGGTACCTGGGCTTCGGAGGGCGGCGGCTGCACCCTCAATCACGCGATCCACCACATCGATCTCACGCTGTGGCTGCTCGGGCGCCCACGTGCGGTCACCGCGGTGATGAGCAACGCGCAGCACGACAATGCCGAGGTCGAGGATCTCTCGGTGGCGATCCTGCAGTACGACCGCGGACTGGCCGAGCTGACCAGTTCGACCGTGCATCACGGCGAGCAGCAGTCGATCGTCATCCAGGGGCAGCACGCCCGGGTGTCACAACCGTGGTCTGTGGCCGCCGATCGGCATCGGCCCAACGGCTTCCCGTCCGGCACCAATGATCAACTCGTGACCGAATTGGACGCCGTCGCCGGCGCTCATCAGCCGCTGACCAAGACCGGTCACCCGGGCCAGATCGGGGACTTCCTGGCCGCCGTCAGCGAAGGTCGCCGTCCGGCCATCGACGGCACCGAGGGCCGCAATGCGATCGAACTGGTGACCGCGATCTACGAGTCGGCGATCGAGCGCAAGACCGTCGATTTCCCCTTGCAGCCGGACGATCCCTACTACCGAACCGGCACGCTGGTCGAGCGTGCGCCGCACTTCTTCGAGAAGACCAACTCGGTCGATGATCAAGGTGGCGCCATCATCGTCGGCGGCTCCGCCACCTAGGCGGGCCACTCGGCCGGGGCTCGGAGCCCGGCACTAGCGGACCGCGTGGGTTCCGCCGATCGCGACGTCCCGCGGCGGCGCGTAGCGCAGCGGCGACACGACGAACAGCCCGACCGCCAGCACGGCGATCACGGTCCAGACCAGACAGACCCGGGTCATCAGCGGGACGGTCCTCGCCCGCAGCCGGCGCCGGACGAGTGCGATCAGGCCGATTCCGGCCAATCCGCCGGCGGTGTTGACGATCAGATCAGTGACGTCGGAACTGCCGAGGGACAAGACGTACTGGACGACCTCGGTCAGCAGGCTCGCGCCGGCCACGACGGCCACGACCTTCCACCGTCGCCACCCAGGCGCGAGCAGTCCGAGGTAGAGCCCGAACGGGACGAAGAGCAGGAAGTTGACGACGACCTCGAGCGGTGCGCTGGCGCCGCCCCCGGCAGCTGCCACGAATGGGACGACCTTGATCTGGCGCAGCGCACCGGCCCCGACGTACGGGATCTCGAGCTTCCAGAGCACCAGCCAAGTCAGCAGGACAAGGTAGACCACGAACAACACGACCAGGACGACGTGTCCGCGGTCTCGGGCCGATTTCCCTTGTGGCGCAGGCATCTCAGGCTCGGTGCTGTCCGCTCACTCCGCCGCGAGGACCACGACGGTTCGTCCGGGGATGGTGAGGATGCCGTCGCCGGGCACCGGGTCGGTGGGCAGTTCACCGTCGGTTCCGGTGTGCGCGAGCACGGTGTACTTGCTGCCCCAGGGGCCACCGGGAAGCTGCACCTCCACCGGATCCTCGCCGCTGTGGAACCAGATCAGCAACGCGTCCTCGGTCTGCCGGTCGGGCCGGTCGTCGGTCAGGTACATGCCCAGCGTTCTGCGGTTGCCGTCCTGCCATTCGGTGGTGCCGAGTTCGACCAGCGAATCGTGCGGATAACCGCCGAACCAGGCCAGGTCCTTGCGTCCGGTGGCTTCACCGTCCAGCCCTGGCACCTGGTCGCCGTGCCGAAAACGCTCCCGGCGCAGCACCGGATGATCATGCCGCAGCTTCAGCAGGATCCGGGTCAGCTCGTACAGGTCGTGCCAGGCCTCGGCGGTGTCCCAGTTCACCCACGAGATCGGCCCGTCCTGGCAGTAGGCGTTGTTGTTGCCGCCCTGGGTCCGGCCGATCTCGTCCGCCGCCGTGATCATCGGTACGCCGGTGGCGAGAATCGTGGTGGCCAACAGATTCTTGGCCTGCCGGTGCCGCAGCGCATTGATCGCCGGGTCCGCCGTCTCGCCCTCGTAGCCACAGTTCCACGATCGGTTGTCTTCGGCGCCGTCCCGGTTGGACTCGCCGTTGGCGCCGTTGTGCTTGACGTCGTAACTGACCAGATCACGGAGGGTGAAACCGTCGTGCGCGGTGACGAAGTTGATGCTGGAATCTGCCGGCCGGTCATCATGATCAAAGATGTCCGGTGATCCGGCCAGACGCGTTGAAAGCTCCTGCACACCGGCGATGTTGCCCCGCCAGAAGTCGCGGACGAAGCCGCGGAAGCGATCGTTCCACTCGCTCCAGCCGTTGCCGAATCCACCCACCTGATAGCCGTACGGGCCGACGTCCCACGGCTCGGCGATGATCTTGATGTCGGCCAGTACCGGATCGGCGGCGATCGCTGCCTTCAGCGGATGATCTTGACGGACGTGGTGCTGGCCGTCCCGGATCAGCGTGGTGGCCAGATCGAACCGGAAGCCGTCCACCCCCATCTCGGTCACCCAATAGCGCAGCGAGTCCATGATCATCCGCTGCACGCCGGGATTCGAGGTGTCGGTCGAGTTGCCACAGCCGGTCACGTCGTAGTCGTTGCGCTGGTCGTGGGTGAGCCGGTAGTAGCCCGCGTGATCGAGGCCGCGGAAGCACAGTGTTGGACCTTCGTGCCCACCCTCGCCGGTGTGGTTGTAGACCACGTCCAAGATCACTTCGAGCCCGGCCTGGTGCAGGGCGGTGACCATCTCCTTGAATTCGCGCACCTGCGATCCCATGGTGCCGACCGAACAGTAGGACGCATGGGGGGCGAAGAAGCCGAGGGTGTTGTAACCCCAGTAGTTGCTCAGCCCGCGACCGATCAGGAAGGGCTCGCTGACGAAATGCTGGACCGGCAGCAGTTCGACCGCGGTGACGCCCATCTGGACCAGATGCTCGACCACGGCCGGGTAGCCGAGCCCGGCGAAGGTGCCGCGCAGATGCTCCGGTACCTGCGGGTGCAGTTGGGTGTAGCCCTTGACGTGAGTCTCGTAGATCACCGAGTCGCCGAGGCTGCGGCGGGCTGCGATCGGTTCCGGAGCCGGGCTGTCCTCGACCACCACGCTCAGCGGCACGGCCCGGAACGAGTCGGTCGGGTCCGGGGTGAAGTCGGACTCCGCGGTGTGGTCGGAGATCGGGCCGTTGTAGTCGACCCCGCCGGTGATCGCACGCGCGTACGGATCGACCAGCAGCTTGGCTGGGTTGAACCGGCGACCGTCTTCTGGTGCCCAGTCGCCGTGCACCCGGTACCCGTACCGCTGTTCGGCGCCGATCCCGGGCACGTGCACGCTCCAGACACCGTCCTGGCCGAGCACCATGTCGTGGTTGTGCTGCGTCCGGTCCTCATCCACCAATGCCAGCTCGACCCTGGTCGCACGGGGCGCCCACAGGCCGAAACTGGTGCCCCCGTCGCGGATATGTGCGCCCAGCAGCGCAGTCCGGTCCGGCGTCGGAAGGTCGATCTGGGTCATGCGTGTGTCTCAGTTCCTTGTCTCTGGCGGGGAAGTCCCGACCGGTCATTCTGCCTCAGTCGCCCAACTCGGATGCGACGTGAGCCAGGTCGGCGGCGTGTTCGACCCCGCCGCAGGCGCAGCGGCCGCCGTAAAGTGCCGCCATGAATGCCTCAGCCGACGAGTCAGTCCCCGCACCGGTACGCCTCGAGGTCGCCGACGGCGTGGCGACTCTTCGGGTCGACCGGCCCAAGATGAACGCGTTGAATTTCGAGACCCAGGACCGGATCAAGGATGCCGCCGAGGAGGCCGCCGATCGGGACGATGTGGCGGCCGTGGTGATCACCGGCGGCGAGAAGGTGTTCGCGGCCGGTGCGGACATCAAGGAGATGGTCGACCTCAGCCATGCCGAGATGATCGCCCGATCGAGTCGGCTGGTCGGCTGCTTCCGGGCGGTGGCGGAGATCGGCAAACCGACGATCGCGGCAATCAACGGGTATGCGCTGGGCGGCGGCTGCGAGCTCGCGCTCTGTGCCGACATCCGGCTTGCCGCCGAGGACGCCACCCTGGGCCAGCCGGAGATCAAGCTCGGTCTGATCCCCGGCCTGGGCGGCACCCAGCGGTTGACCCGGCTGATCGGCCCGAGCCGGGCCAAGCAGTTGATCTTCACCGGCCGCTTCGTGTCGGCCGAGGAGGCGCTGCAGATCGGGCTGGTCGATCAGGTGCTGCCGGCGGCCGAGGTCTACCCGACCGCGGTGGAGTGGGCGCGGCAGTTCGTCGGCGGCCCGCGGTTGGCCCTGCGTGCCGCGAAGGAGGCCATCGATCACGGCGGCAGCGTCGACCTGGCCACCGGGCTGGAGATCGAACGGCAATTGTTCGCCGGCCTCTTCGCCACCGAGGACCGCTCCCTGGGCATGGCATCCTTCATCGAGCACGGGCCGGGGAAGGCTCGTTTCGTGGGTCGATAAAAGGAGAGCTTGTGCCGAAGGTGCTGCGGATCGTCGGGGTGACAGCTGCGGTCGTCGGCAGCGTCCTGGTGATCATCGGCGTCGTAGTGGGCGTCAGGACGTTGACATTCCGGAGCAGTGCCGTGCACGTCACCGGCACGGTCGTCGACGTGGTCGACGGCCGGTCATGCAGCGGCAGCCGGCGGAGCACCAACCGGTGCACCGATGTGCACACTCCGGTGATCAAGTTCTCCACCGGGTCGGGAGACGAGATCACGATCACCCCCGACTACCGGTCATCGTCGGATCCGGAGATCGGGTCGGAGATCGCGGTTGTCTACCCGCCGGGCGATCCGGGCGCCGCACGGGTGGACAGCTTCGCCGATCTGTGGCTGGCGCCGACGGTGCTGATCGGCCTCGGTGCATCGTTCTGCGTCGTCGGCGGCGTGATCACGGCGAAGATGATCCGAACCGTCAAACGCAGGGCGTGGCTGGAGCAGAACGGTCGGCGGGTGTCGGCCCAACTGCAGGGAGTGCGCCGGATCGACAACATCCGGATCAACGGCCGGCATCCCTGGCGAGTGGTGGCGACCTGGCAGGACCCGGGTACCGGCCGGCAGCACACCTTCAACAGTGAGTTGATCACCGACAACCCGTCCGAGGCGATCGCCGGGCACGGCACCATCGACGTCCTGGTCGATCCGGCGGACCCCGGGCGGCGCTACTGGATGGATCTGAGCTCGCGCGCGATCGATACCTGATCCGGCCGCCGGATCACGGATCGGTAGGGTCCTCACATCCGCCGTCGGCGAGGAGAGGACAGCAGTCCATGCAGCCAACTGATCTTGATCTGATCAACTCGGTGTCCCAGCCGAGCATCCATCCCGACGGCAGCCGCGCGGTGTTCGCGGTCACCCGTCCCGACCTTGCCGCGGACGCCTACGTCGGGCAGTTGTGGACGATTCCGTTGGGTCCGAACGCCGCGGCCCGTCGGCTGACCCGCGGGTATCGCGACACCGCACCGCAGTACGCGCCGAACGGCCGGCTGATCGGCTTCCTCCGGGCCGATCCCGGCAAACCGTCCCAGCTGTACGTGGTCGACGCGGCCGGCGGCGAGCCGGTCCAGGTGACGGACCGTGACCTCGGCGTCTCCGAATTCAGCTGGTCGCCCGACAGCCGCCGAATCGCCTTTGTCAGCAGGGATCCCGAGCAGGGACGCTACGGCACCGTGGAGGGTCTGGACGCCGGCGCCGAACCGCCGCGCAAGATCACCACCTACTTCTACATCCAGAACGGCCTCGGCTACGACATCGACCGCCGGTCCCACGTCTACCTGGTGGACGTGCCGGATGTGCAGGCCGAGCCGGTGGTCCAGCCGGCACCCGATGTGGACGGCAAGGCCGAGCCGGTCCCGGCCGTGCCGACGGCCCGGCGGATCTCCACCGTGGACACCGATCACCACGGCGTCCGATTCGCACCCGACGGTCGTGCGCTCGCCGCGGTGGCTGCGATCCATCCCGGCCGGGACACCGACCGCCGTACCGATGTGGTGATCTTCGAACTGGCCGACGACGACGCCGAGGCGCCGGAACCGATCAACGCCACCGGTGAACGCGGAGGCCTTGCGGTCACCGCCCTGAGCTACGCCGAGGACGGCCGGCTCTTCCTGCTGGCCAGCGATCTCGGGCCGTCCGGGATCGACTTCGTCGGCCGATGTGACGCTCTGTACGTGATCGAGGACTCGGCGGTGCGACGGCTGACCGATCCAACCACCCACGACATCGGCGACAGCTACACCGAGATCATCGCCCGGCGGGACGGTACGGTGCTGGCGATCGAGGGCGACCACGGCAGCCACCAGGTGGTCAGTGTTGCCGCCGACGGCGCCGTCAGCCGGCTGACCGACGGCCCGATCGACGTCACCGGCATCGCCGCCGGACCCGATCCGGACGGCCCGATCATGATCAGCTACGGCCGCCCGGACAGCTTCGGTGATCTTGGCTTGCTGGAGCCCGGCGGCGTACGCGAGCTGACCGACTTCTCGGCTGCGATCCGCGAACGCGGCATCGTCAGACCGACCGAGCTGACCATCGCCGGACGGGACGGCTACCCGGTGCACGGTTGGTTGGCGGTGCCGGACGGTGACGGTCCGTTCCCGGTCCTGTTGATGATCCACGGCGGCCCGTTCGCCGCCTACGGGCCGCAGCTGTTCGACGAGACCCAGGTGCTGACCGGCGCCGGCTATGCGGTGGCGTACTGCAATCCGCGGGGATCGCGGACCTACGGTGAAGATCACGGCCGGGCCATCCGGCAGCGGATGGGCACCGTCGATCTGCAGGACGTACTGGACTTCTTCGACGGCGCCATCGCCTCCGAGCCGCGGGTGGACGGGGATCGGGCCGGCATCCTGGGCGGATCGTACGGCGGCTACCTGACCGCTTGGACCATCGCTCATGATCATCGCTGGCGCGGGGCGATCATCGAACGCGGCTTTCTGGATCCGGAGCTCTTCTTCGGCACCAGCGACATCGGCCCCTTCTTCGGTCGCGAGTACGTCGGCGACGGGTCCGATCAGGTCGCAGCCCAGAGCCCACAGGCCAAGATCGCCGCCGTCAGCACCCCGTCCCTGCTGATGCATTCCGAACTCGATCTGCGCTGCCCGCTGAGTCAGGCCGAGCGTTACTATGCAACGCTCAAGCGTCAAGGTGTTGACACCGAGCTGGTGATCTTTCCCGGAGAGAATCATGAGCTCAGCCGCTCGGGGCGGCCCAGGCACCGCCGGCAGCGGTTCGAGCTGATCCTGGATTGGTGGCAGCGCCGGTTGCAGGGGGAGTGAGCATGGCAGGTCCAGATGCGGGCCGAGGCGGCGACGGGGGACGGGTCACCATTGCCGCGATCGCCGAGCAGGCCGGAGTCTCGGTGCCGACCGTCTCCAAGGTGCTGAACGGTCGCAACGACGTCTCCCAGGCGACCCGGGAGCGGGTCGAGAAGATGCTTCGTCAGGGTGGCTACCGGCGCCGCCGCAGCAGCACCACCAGCCCGGTGCCGATGATCGATCTGGTCTTCCACGAGCTCGGTAATCCGTGGGCGATCGAGTTGATCCGTGGCGTCGAGGACGCGGCCCGCGACGTCGGCGTCGAGGTGGTGCTGAGCGAGTGCGGCGCCTCCCGGCGTCCCCGGCAGGCCTGGATCGACTCGGTGCTGAATCGGCAACCGGTCGGCATCATCATGGTGTTCTCCGACCTGGCGCCGGACCAGCGCGCGCAGCTTGATGCCCGGCAGATCCCGTACGTGGTGGTCGATCCGGTCGGCGAGGACGACGAGACGCTGGCCTCGATCGGCTCCAACAACTGGAGCGGCGGCCGGCTGGCCACCCGGCACCTGATCGATCTCGGGCATCGCCGGATCGCCGCGATCAGTGGCCCGACCGACACCATCTGTGCCCGGGCCCGGATGGACGGCTACGCCGACGCCCTGCGGACCGCCGGCATCGCCGAGGACGACGACCTGATCCGTGCGGGCAACTTCTCCGTCGACAGCGGATACGCCGCCGGCCGAGAGTTGCTGGCCCTGCCGGATCGGCCGACGGCGATCTTCGCCGGCAGTGATCTTCAGGCCCTCGGCGTGCTGCGCGCGGCACGGGAAGCCGGCCTCGACGTGCCCGGTGACCTGTCGGTGGTCGGCTACGACGATCTCCCGCTGTCGGAGTGGGTGTGGCCGGCACTGACGACGATCGAGCAACCGCTGTACGAGATGGCGGTGCAGGCCACCGCGATGGTGCTCGGGATGTCTCGTGGCGAGCCGCCGATCAGCCACCGGATGGACCTCGCGGTCCGGTTGATCGCGCGGCAGAGTACGGCGCCGGTGACCGAGTCCGGCTGACCGGCACTCCCGACCGGATCCTGCTGAACACCCTGGGCTTCGGCTCGGCGGACCCGCCACTGCTGTCCCGGATCGGGCGGAACAGAGGTGGTTCATTGACTCTCCGAAGCCGCCAACACTAGAGTCGGCTTTCGCAATGCAATCGAAAGTTTCGGCGGCCAGGATCGATGGACCCGAAGCTGGATGGGGAAGTGATCCATGCAGATCTGGAACGATCCTGACCGGCCGGTCTCCGAGCGCGTCGACCACCTGCTGGCCGAACTGACGGTCGCGGAGAAGATCGGCCAGCTCGGCAGCTTCTGGGCCAGGGACCACGCCGGTTCGGGCGAGGAAGACAGCGGCGAGGATGCCGGTGGTGCGGACGCCAGCAGTTCGGGATCGGGGGACCGGGCTGACGGCCGGCCCGGTGATCCCGTCGCGGTGCATGCGCGGAGCGAATCGGCGGCGCCGGACGCCGACTCCGGTGCCGGCGAGGTGGCGCCGATGCAGGCCGTCTTCGATGCTTCCCGGAAGGGCTTCGACCGGACCGCCGAACACGGGCTGGGGCAGCTCACCCGGGTCTTCGGCACCGCGCCGATCAGCGCCGCCGACGGCGCCGCCCGGCTGACCGAGTTGCAGCGGCGGGTGGTGAAGCAATCCCGATTCGGCATCCCGGCGATCGCGCACGAGGAGTGCCTGACCGGATTCACCAGCTACGGAGCGACGATCTACCCGGCCGCCATCGCCTGGGGCGCCACCTTCGACCCAGAATTGATCGAGGAGATGGCCGCGGCGATCGGCTCGGACCTGGCCTCGGTCGGCGTACATCAGGGGCTGTCCCCACTGCTGGACGTCGTCCGCGACTACCGCTGGGGCCGGGTCGAGGAGACCATCGGTGAAGATCCGTTCCTCGTCGGCACCCTCGGCACCGCCTACGTGAAAGGGCTGCAGAGTGCCGGGGTGATCGCCACCCTGAAGCACTTCGCCGGGTATTCGGCGTCCCGGGCCGGACGCAACCATGCGCCGGTGCCGATGGGGCGGCGGGAGTTCGGCGAGATGATGCTGCCGAGCTTCGAGATGGCCGTCCGGCTCGGCGCAGTGCGGTCAGTGATGAACTCCTACTCCGATGTCGACGGAGTCCCGGTGGCCGCTGATCATGATCTGCTCACCGTCACCCTGCGTGATCACTGGGGTTTCGACGGGACGGTGGTCTCGGACTACTGGTCGGTGCCGTTCCTGCACACCATGCATCGGGTGGCCGCCGACCTGACCGAGGCCGGGGCGCTGGCGTTGGCTGCCGGGATGGACGTCGAACTGCCGGAGACGAGCGCCTACTACCGACTCGGCCGCGCACTCGACGACGGTCTGATCTCCGAGCAGCAGTTGGATCTCGCCGTCCGCCGGGTGCTGACCCACAAGATCGAACTCGGCCTGCTCGACGACGGTTGGTCCGCCGAACCACCGCAGCGCGATGTTGATCTTGACAGCCCCCGTAACCGGGACGTCGCCCGGCGGGTGGCGGAGCGTTCGGTGATCTTGCTGGCCAACGACGGGGTACTGCCGTACCAGGCACCGGACGGCGGCCGGATCGCCGTGATCGGCCCGTGTGCGGACGACATCCGTACCTTCTTCGGCTGCTATTCGTTCCCCAACCACGTACTGTCCCGATCCGGCAGCAGCGAGATCGGGCTGCCGGGCGACGACCTGGTCACCGCGATCGCCACCGAGTTCGAACGGTCCGACGTGGGCTTTGCCCGCGGCGTACCGATCAAGGACGAGGATCGCTCCGGCATCGCCGCCGCGGTGGAGTTGGCGCGTACCAGTGACCTGGTGGTGCTCGCGGTCGGCGACCGCGCCGGCATGTTCGGCAGCGGCACCTCCGGTGAAGGCTGCGACTCGGTCGACCTGTCGCTGCCCGGACTGCAAGGCGAGCTGGCCGAGG
>DATCVL010000383.1:0-4551 GCA_036566865.1 Microlunatus sp. | reverse complement strand
ACCTGCGCCCGGCACCGCCCGTACGTTTCCCAACCGGAGTCGACTTTCGACAGCCCACACCCGCCAACACCCGTACGTTTCCCAACCACGATCGACTTCCGCGACCTACGGCCCCGCACCCGCCGCCACATGCGTACGTTTCCCAACCGGAATCGACTTTCGACGGCCCGCACCCGCACCCGCCCGTACGTTTCCCAACCACGATCGACTTCCGCAGCCGGTCCCCGCGACCACACGTACGTTTCCCAACCGGAATCGGACCCGCCCGGCTACGCCACGGCGCCGAAGCTGGTGGGAAACGCGCCGGCGATCGTCCGAACCAGCCACCCACACTCAGTGGTCGATCAGGGATTGCGCAGAATAACCTGTTGATCTTGGCCCGGCTCGGACCGTGACTATCCGCCGGCAAAAGGCGGCAATACCTCGACCGTGACGTCCCCGTCGAGGTGCCGATGTTGATCTTCGTCGTGCAGCGCCCGACCGTCCAGCAGGAGCGTGCTTCCCGCGAGGATCTGGGCAAATCGGGCATCGCCGCGAGCATCGGCCGCCAGCTTGAGGGCACCCGCGACGGTGTCGGCGGCAAAGGCCTCCTGCTGCACCCCTGCTGCTGCCCGGGCACCTGCCCAATAGTGCAAAAGCACCTGCGTCATGGGGGTATTGTCTCCCACGAGCGTCGAGGCTCGGAGTCCAGCTCCGGGCCTCTTGCTATACCCGGATCCAGCCCACACCGTTCAGCCCCCAACTACCGTCAGCCAGGGCCGCATCCAGCCGAGGGAGGACTGATGGCCACACTGCTGCTCCTGACCAACGACATGCAGGTCTCGACCGAGGTTCTGCCCGCGCTCGAACTGCTGCCACATCACGTACGCGTCACCTCAGCCGAGCCGACCGCGCTGCTCGATGCGCCGGTCGCCGATGTGATCCTGCTGGATGCCCGCCGCGATCTGGCCGGGGCGCGCGCGTTGTGCCGGTTGATCCAGACCACCGGCAAGGAAGCGCCGCTGATCGTGATCGTCACCGACGGCGGCCTGGCCGCGCTGTCCAACGAGTGGGGCTTCGACGACCTGATCCTCTGCTCCGCGGGACCGGCCGAAGTGGACGCCCGGATCCGGTTGGCGACCTCGCCGACGGAGGCCGACGAGAGCGAGCAGCTGATCCACACCGGCAGCATCGTGATCGACGAGGCCGGCTACTCCGCCAAGCTGAACGGACGCCAGCTCGATCTCACCTACACCGAGTTCGAACTGCTGAAGTACCTGGCCCAGCATCCCGGGCGGGTGTTCAGCCGGCAGCAGTTGCTCAGCGATGTGTGGGGCTACGACTACTACGGCGGCACCCGGACCGTCGACGTGCACGTCCGGCGGTTGCGGGCCAAGCTCGGGCCGGAGTACGAGTCGGTGATCGGCACCGTGCGCAACGTCGGCTATCGCTTCGTGGTGCCGGCCGAGGACTCAGCCCAGCCATCCCGGGTCACGTCCAACTCCTGAACCCCAGCACGCCAGCTCCGCCACGTCGCGATCACGCGGCACCGAAGGCCATGTCTGCCCTAGACTCAGCCGCAGGTTGGCAGCTTCGGTAGGAGGCTGGGATGTCGACATGGACGAGTACGACCTTGATCGGCTCCGTCCAACGCGCCCTGCTCGTCCTCGACGTGGTCGCCGACGCCTCCCGGCCGCTGACCGTCAAGGCCCTTGCCGCCCAAGCGGGGCTCAGCCTCGGCACCACGTACAACCTGGTCCGCACCCTGATCCACGAGGGATACCTGCGGGGTGATTCGGACGGGCTGCTGCTCGGGCCGCGATTTCCGGCGCTGCGGGGCCAGGATCAGAACGGGATCCTGCTCGCCCGGGCGCGCGAGGCTCTGACCCAGGTCTCGGACGAGATCGGTGCGGCGGCGTACCTGTCCCGCTACGAGGACGGGGAGGTCAGCGTGGTCGACATCGTCGATGCCGCCAGCCATCCCCGGGTCGCGTTGTGGGTCGGGATCCAGGACAGTGCGCACGCCACCGCGCTGGGCAAGCAGATCCTGGCAGGACTCTCTCATCAGGAACGGCTCGACTACCTCTCCCGGCATCCGCTGGCCAACCTGACCCAGAACACGATCAGCGATCGCCGCACCCTGCTGCAGCAACTCGACCGGGCTCGGGATTCAACCCTGGAACGGGGGGAATACGCGCTCGGCTACACCTGTCTGGCGGTGCCGGTGCTGACAGCGGGCTCGGTCGCCGCGCTGGCCATCTCGCTGCCCGCCGATGACCGTCGGGTCGGCGATCTCGCCTCCATCACCGACAAACTCCGGGCGATTGCGGCCAACCTGTCCCTGCAGCTGGCCGCGGATCGCTTTGGGGAATGACGGCGAACCGGTTTCAGCATCTGAAGATCAGTGGGCTGCCGATACCGCTCGATCCGCTTAGGCTGCACGTATCGACGACGGATGACGCGCTCCCCCCACTCGAGCTTGTCTGCGAATCCGGCGTCGTCACGGCCATCAGGCGGAGGAATCCGGAAACCCCCGATCCGCGGTTCCCGATGCCGGTGGCGCCGAAGGCGTCTCCTTGGTCGGGCGGCCGCGACAACGCTGCCATCCCTACCTACCAGGCAGCAACCTGGCCACGGAGGCGCTTTCGCATGGTCAACTCGACTCCCTGATCACAAGCTTCGGCCGAACCTTCCGCCGGGCCGCCCGGGAGCCTTCGCCGATCTTGCCGTCGAGTCGACCGAGAGCGATGTCCACCGCTGCTGCCGCGACCTCGGTCATGTCCAGGGCCAGGCTGGTCAGCTGCGGGGTCACGTACGTCCCGGCCGCGAGCCCGTCGATTCCGATCACCCGAACGTCCCGCGGCACCTCGAGGCGATGCTGCCGCAACGCCTTCAGGGCGCCGAAGGCGGTGATGTCGTTGAAGCACATGATCGCGTCCGTGTCCGGCAGGGTGGCGATGATCTCCGCGGTCGCACGGATGCCGTCGGAAAGTTGATCACCGGCATGCACCACCGGCGCCGTCACTCCTCGGCGCTTCATGTGCTTGACGAATTCACGCGCTCGGACGGTCACCTTGTCCGGTGGACTGGAGTCGAGCATCACCGGCCGCCGGGCGCCGCGTTCCAGCAGATGATCAGCAACGGCGGCCATCCCGCGATCAAGATCGAACTGCACGCAATGCGGCACCTGGCGGGGGTTACCCGGGTCGATCCGCACCACCGGCAGCCCGGGAATCAGAACGTCCAACTCGCTCGGATCGACGTGTACGTAGCCGATCAGCGCGTCCACCTGGTCGAGCATCTGCCGGATCAGCGTGCGCTGATCATCGACCTCGCTGCAATCGAGCAGCACCACGGTCCAGCCGCGTTCGGCAGCCCGCGCGACGACCGCGGACGCGAATTCCGGGTAGTACGGATTGAGCAGGTTGTCGATCACCAAGCCGATGGTGTGATGATCATGAAGAACCAGACCACGGCCGAACCGGGACGGGTGATAGCCGAGCTCGCGGGCAGCCTGCAACACCCGTTCCTTGGTCTCGGCATTGATCCCGGGCATGTCGTTCATCGCCCGAGTGACGGTCTGCCGGGACACCCGCGCCGCATCGGCAACGTCGCGAATGGTGACCCGGCGGACCGCCCCTGGGATCATGATCAATTCCGCAGATCAAGCCAGGCCAACTGCTCCTCCGACAGCTCGACACCGACACCCTGCAGGGAAGAACGGGTCTCACTGATCGACCGGGGACCAAACAGCGGGAAGGTCGGGAACGGCTGCCCGAGCACGTACGCCAGTGCGATCGCCGTCGCCGGTACGCCGAGCTCTGCACCGAGCTTCTCGGCTCGGCGGAGCCGCTCGAAATTCTCGTCGCTGTAGTAGCAGCGGACCAGCTCAGGATCGCTGTGATCATCCGGTCGGGCCGGTCGAGCGAAGAAGCCGCGGGCCTGGGAAGACCAAGGCAGCAAGGGAATCTTGCTCTCGGTGAGCCACTGCTTGGACTCCGGATCGGTGACATGGCGGCAGCCGGCCCAGGGCACGTCGTACGCCTCGGCCAGACCGAAGTGATTGCTCAGCACACTGAACCCCTGGCGGCCGTTCGCCTGGGCGTAGGCATTCGCTTCCTCGAACCGTTCCCGGGTCCAGTTCGATCCACCGAAGACCTTGATCCGACCGGCCCGGTAGTGCTCGTCCAGCACATCGACGAATTCGCCGACCGGGATGTCGAGGTTGTCCCGATGCATCATGTAGATGTCGGCGTACTCGGACTGCTGGCGTTCCAACGACTCCAGCAATTGGGACGTGATCGACTCCGGATCGCAGTGCGGGGTGTGGGCTCCCTTCACGATCACCACCACGTCGTCGCGGACGCCGCGATTGGCCATCCACTGGCCGAGCAACTTCTCGTGCCGGCCGCCACCGTAGATGTAGCCGGTGTCGAAGGCGTTGCCGCCGAGGCTGAAGAAGTGATCGAACAGCGCCGACGCGTGCGGCAGATCGGGCTGGTTGTCGCAGCCCATCACCAACCGGGAGATCTGCTTGTCGATGCCGGGAATGGCGCCGTACTTCATCGGCGG
>DATCVL010000382.1:0-1665 GCA_036566865.1 Microlunatus sp. | reverse complement strand
TGCGGTCCTGGTGAAGACGTAGTTGCCCATCGACGCGTAGGAGGACTCCGGGTCGTCGGTCAGGCCGGGCGGGTTCTCCGGCTTCTCCAGGAAGGAGTTGATCTTGTTGTCCGCGGTCGCGTCGATCACGCCGAAGGCGCTGGCCTGGTTGCGCGGCACCCGGATCCCGGCGACCGTACAGCCCAGGCCGCTGTCGATGTGCGCGTCCATCATCTGGGAGACGTCCATCCGATAGATGTTGTCCGCGCCGAACACCACGATGTAGTCGGGATCCTCATCGGTGATCAGATTCATCGACTGGAAGATCGCGTCCGCACTGCCCTGATACCACCGCGGTCCGAGCCGCTGCTGCGCCGGCACCGGGGTGACGTAGTTGCCCAGCATGGTGGACATCCGCCAGGTGAGGGAGATGTGCCGGTCCAGCGAATGTGACTTGTACTGGGTCAGCACACAGATGTGCCGCAGCTCAGCATTCGCCAGATTCGACAGGACGAAGTCGATCAGCCGGTAGGTGCCGCCGAACGGGACCGCGGGTTTGGCGCGGTCCATGGTCAACGGCATCAATCGTTTGCCCTCGCCACCGGCGAGGACGATGGACAGGATCCGCGGTCGCGCTGCCATGAGGCGAACCTAGAGGCCAGCGCGAATGCTGGCAAGGGTGCTGACGACGACGCGCCGAACGTGCAACGATGCGGCCATGGATGCCGGTACAGAGACAGGACTCAGGCAGGGCGCCGGTCCGGATGACCAAGCCCGCTTGTCGATCTCGGTGCTGACCCGGGAGTATCCGCCGGCCATCTACGGTGGCGCGGGCGTGCATGTCGGGCAGTTGGTGCCGCAGCTGCGTCGGCTGGCCACGGTCGACGTGCAGTGCATGGGCGAGCCCCGGGAGGGAGCGACCGCACATGCCGAGGACTTCCCTGCCGGAGCCAATCCGGCGCTGCGTGTCTTCGGCGCCGACCTTTCCATGATCGCCGCGCTGGGCCGACAGCCGGACGGGCCAGTTGATCTTGTCCACAGTCACACCTGGTACGCCAATCTGGCCGGCCAGCTGGCCGGGCTGTACTTCGACATCCCGCACGTGGTGACGGCACACTCGTTGGAGCCGCATCGCCCCTGGAAGGCCGAACAACTCGGTGGCGGATATCGCCTGTCCAGTTGGGCAGAACACAGCGCTTTCGCAGCCGCCGACGCAGTGATCGCGGTCAGCTCCGGGATGCGCCGCGACGTCCTCGACTCCTATCGTGATCTTGATCCGGATCGGGTGCACGTGGTCCGCAACGGCATCGACACCGACGAATTCCGTCCCGATCCTGATCAAGAAGCGCTGACCCGCTACGGCATCGATCCGCAACTGCCGTACGCAGTCTTCGTCGGCCGGATCACCCGGCAGAAGGGGCTGATCCATCTGGTCCGGGCGGCCGAACAACTCGACCCCGACACCCAGCTGGTGTTGCTGGCCGGTGCGCCGGACACGCCCCAGATCGCCCAGCAGATCGGGGATGCGTTCGCCCATCTGCAGCAGACCCGAGGCAACGTGATCTGGGTGGAGAAGATGTTGCCTCGCGGCGAGGTGCGGCAGATCCTGTCGCACGCAACCGTCTTCTGCTGCCCGTCGGTGTACGAACCGCTCGGCATCGTCAACCTGGAGGCGATGGCCTGCGA